>CAZMBT010000144.1:0-5471 GCA_964564395.1 uncultured Alkalilacustris sp. | reverse complement strand
GCCTCGCCGCCCCAGTACCAGTACTGGCGATAGTAGTGCGAGCTGTCGAAGGCCAGGCGCAGCATTTCCTGAAGATGCTCGGGCAGCTCGTCCCAACGCTCCATGTTGGCGAAGAAGCTGCCGCACCAGGCGCCCGAGATGTTGTTGGTCAGGAAGTAGTCGGTGACATCGGCCCAGCCGACCTCATAGGCCTCGGTGATGCCGGCCCAGGCGATGCCGTCGAGCTCCCCGGTCTGCAGCGCGATTTCCACGTCTTCCCAGGGCAGCGTCACGGGCACGACGCCGAACTGCGCCAGGAACCGCCCGGCCGTGGGGAAAGTGAAGACCCGCTTGCCGTCAAGGTCGCTCAGGCTGCGGATCGGGTCGCGCATGGTGAAATGGCACGGATCCCACGCGCCGGCCGAGATGTGCTTGACGCCCACGGCGGAATAGGCCTCGTCCCAGATCTCGTTGAGGCCCCAGTCGTGGAACAGCACCGGCACGTCGAGGCTGTGGCGGCAGGCGAAGGGGAAGTAGCCGCCGAACACCGTGACCGGCGTGGGCGACATCATCGAGTCGTCATCCGACTGCACCGCGTCGATGGTGCCGCGCTGCATCGCCTGAAACAGCTCCTCGGTGGGGACAAGCTGATCGGCAAAGAACAGCTCGATCTCCATCTCGCCATTGGCGGCGCGGTTGAATGCTTCGACCGCCGGCTGGATCACCTGCGCGCCGAGCGCCGCGCCGGCATATGTCTGGAGCCGCCATCTGATCGGCGACTGTGCATGCACGGCCGGGGCGGCAAGGGTGGCAGCGCCGGCCGCGAGTGCGCCGGATGTGAGCAGCTTGCGCCGTGTTGTCTGTAACCTGGTCATTGTCATTACCTCCAGCGGGTTGGTTCGGGATGGTGCGGGCGGTTGTCCCGCCTCTGTGGTTTCGGTCTGGCGCCTTATCGATTGTAGAGCGTCTCGGGCAGCCAGAGCGCGATCTGCGGGAAGACCATCACCAGCGTCAGTGCCAGCAGCATCACGCCGACAAACGGGATGATCGAGCGATAGATGTCCATCAGCGACACTTCGGGCGGGGCCATGGCGCGCATCAGGAACAGGTTGTAGCCGAAGGGCGGCGTCATGTAGGCGATCTGGCAGGTGATGGTGTAGAGCACCCCGTACCAGACCAGATCGAAGCCCAGTGCCGCCACCAGCGGCACGTAAAGCGGCGCGACGATGACCAGCATCGCCGTGTCGTCGAGGAAGGTGCCGAGGATCAGATAGGTCAACTGCATCAGGATCAGCACGCCCCATGGGCCCAGCCCGACATCCTCGAGAAAGAGCTGGCGCAGCGCGTCCACCGCGCGCAGCCCGTCGAACACCGCCCCGAAGGCCAGCGCGGCAAGGATGATCCACATGAACATGCAGGAAATCGCGAGGGTGCGCCGCGTGGTCGTCTCCAGCACGCGCCAGGTCATGCGCCCCTTGAGGATCGCCGCGATCGTCGCCGCCAGCGCCCCGATGACCGAGCTTTCCACCAGCCGCGTATAACCCATGATGAAGGGCACCATCATCACCGCGAATATCATCAGGGGCAGCAGCCCGGCGCGCAGCAGCCGGATCTTCTCGGCGCGGCTGACCCGGGCGCGCTCCTCGGCCGGCAGGACGGGGCCGAGAGCGGGGTTCCAGCGGCAGCGGATCGCGATGTAGAGGATGAAGAGCGCCGCCATCATCAGTCCGGGCAGGACACCGGCCAGCCAGAGTTGTCCCACCGGTTGACGCGCGATCATCGCGTAAAGCACCATCACCACCGATGGCGGCACCAGGATGCCCAGGCTCGATCCGGCCTGGATCACGCCGGTGACCATCACCTTGTCATAATTGCGCCGCAGCAGTTCGGGCAGGGCGATGGTCGCGCCGATGGCCATGCCGGCGACCGACAAGCCGTTCATCGCCGAAACCAGCACCATCAGCAGGATCGTCCCGATCGCCAGCCCCCCCGGCACGGGCCCCATCCAGACATGGAACATGCGATAGAGATCGTCGGCCAGGCGGCTTTCCGACAACACGTAGCCCATGAAGATGAACATCGGCAGCGTCATCAGCGGGAACCAGTTCATCAGCTTGATGGTCTGCGCGAATGCGAGGTCGTATCCGCCGCGATCGCCCCAAAGCGCGATCGGCCGCCACCATTGCGACAAACCCGATGATTCCGAACATGCGCTGCCCGGTCATCAGAAGCAGCAGCATGGAGCTGAACATCAGAATGGCGATCATGTCGTAGGACATCAGATGTCCCTCCCGCCGGGAACGTTCCTGCCGCCCTCGGGCGACGTCGCGGGATCGCCGGGTGCGGGGTCCATCTCGATGCCGCGCAGCCGGGCGATGTCGCGCAGCAGGATCGCCGTGCACTGAAAGATCATCAGAACGATACCGGCCACCATGACCATCTTGATCGGCCACATATACGGCCGCCAGATGCCGCGCCGCCGCTCGCCGTATTCCAGCGAATAGGCGGTGCTGTCGATGCCGCCCCACAGCAGCACCACCAGATAGAAGATCAGCGCAAGTATCGTGACCGAATCGACGGCCGCCTTGGTCCGGTCGCTCCAGCTGCCATAGAACAGATCCATCCGCACTGCCGAGCCCATCTGCAGCGAATAGGCTCCGCCGAGCATGAAGTACCCCATCAGGATGAACTGGGCCATTTCGTCGGTCCAGATCTGCGGGCTGAAGGCGCCGCGTGCGATGGCGCCCCACAGCAGGACGCCCATGAGCGCGAACAGCGTCCACATCATGATCCGGCCGACGCGGTAATTCACCGCCTCGACCCACCGGACATAGGCGATCAGGAAGCCCGGCATGGGGCACCTTTGATCTCGGTGATCGCTTTCGCCAGAACCGGCGCCAGACGGTCCGCCATCGCGGCCTCGGCCGAGGGCGAGGCGATCAGGTCGCGCCGCAGTTCCAGCATCGCGTTCGGCAGCCCGTAGGGCAGCGCCTGCAGCCGCAGCGTGTGGGTCACGTGATCGGCCGCCGAATAGGGTTCGTTCATGCGGGTGGTCAGCCCGGTTTCCGCCGATGCGGCCATGATTGCCAGCGCGAGCGCGGGGTCGTCGTCATGGATGATGCCGAATTCGACCTCGCGCCGGGTGCCGAGCCAGTGTTGCGTGAAGGAATGAATCGTCACGATCGCCGGCCGCGCGCCCAGCGCCAGCGCACGGGCCGTGCGCGCCTGTACGGTCGCGTGGAAGGGCAGGTAGATCGCCTCTGTCCGGTCCAGCCGTGCCTGTGCCGGCAGCTGCCGGTTGGCGGGAATGTCGTGGCGTTCGACATGATCGGGCATGGCGTCGGGGCGTTCGGGGCTGCGGTTGAGATCGCATATCAGCCGCGAGAGCGGCGCATGTACCAGCTCGGTGCCGCCGCAGCGTTCGGCCAGCCGTTCCGCCAGCGCCCGCGCGAGGCCAAGCGCGCCGGCATCCCAGCCGACGTGATCGGCCAGCACCTCGGAGCCCACCCCCAGATCGCCCCAGGGGCCCGCTACGGCATTCGACGCGTGCTCGCAGATCAGGATCAGGCCGGGCGGCGCTGTTCGGTCCTGCCCGCGTGTCCCGGATGCGGACCAGCGTTCGATCCTGCCCGGCCACCTGTCGGGTTTGGCCCCGTCTTCCCGAGCGTCTGTAGCGGCAGTGGGCGACATGTCGCTGGAGCACCTCGCTGAAATCGGTCTTGGCCAAGCCTGCGGCGGCACCTCGGAAAATGTCAAGTTAATTTCGCTGATTGATTTTCTGTAATGAAGTGAACAAATCTGGTCCGATCTTGTCTTTCCACGCCGGAGCCATCGCGATGTCCGTTCCCGAAACGCTCGAAACCCGGCTGCGCGCCGCCATGCCCGATCTGACCCGCAGCGAACGCCAGCTTGCGGCCCATATCCTGAGCAATTTCCCTGTCTCGGCGCTGGGATCGGTGGCGTCGGTGGCCCGCGCGGCGCAGGTTTCCAGCCCGACCGTGATCCGGATGGTCCGAAAGCTGGGCTTCGACGGTTTTCCGCAGTTTCAGGCGCAGCTGCATTCCGAGCTCGGGGAGCGGCTGGCCTCGCCGCTGTCGAAGCATGACAAGTGGGCGGGGGCCGAGCCGAACGAGCATATCCTGAATGTCTTTGCCGACAAGATGACCGAGAACGTGAACGCGACGCTGCGTCAGCAGGATCCGGTCGGCTTTGACGCGGCCGCCGAGCTCCTGTCGGACCGCGAGCGCCAGATCTACATGATCGGCGGCCGGCTGACGCGTTCGGTGGCCGACTACATGGCCACGGCATTGCAGGTGATGCGCCAGGATGTGACGCTGCTGTCGAGCCTGCCGAACACCTGGCCGCCGGCGGTGCTGGACATGCGCGCGGGCGATCTGGTCATCGCCTTCGATATCCGCCGCTACGAGCCGTCGATCCTGCAGCTGGTGGAGCTGGCGCGGGATCAGAACGCCAATGTGGTCCTGATCACCGATCGCTGGGTGTCACCCGCCGCCAGCTTTGCCCAGCACATACTGCCATGCCATGTCGAGGCGCCTTCGGCATGGGACTCGCTGGTTCCGCTGGTCGCCATCGTGGAGGCGCTTCTGGCCGCCGTGCAGCAGCGCAGCTGGAACGAAACCAGCGACCGGCTGGAGCGACTGGAGGCCCTTTACGACCGTACGCGGCTGTTCAAGCGGCTGCGATGACGCGCTTCGGCCCGTGCGACGGGTCGCGATTTACCGTCCCCGCCCCCAGTGCAGTTCTCACCAACAGTTGATCCGGCGCTTCCCGAGACGGGGAAGCGGGGTTGACCCTCCCGCTGCCGGGCAATAGCGTCCGCACTCATCCATGCGCGCGTCCTCGTGCGAATTCCACGTGGGCGGGAAAAGAGTGGCCGAAAAGAACAACAGATCGCTCTCGCGCCCGCCATGGGGTGACCCTTAACAGGACAGACAGGGAGAAGACGATGACTCACCGAAACTTAGTCCGCACAACGGCGCTGTCGCTGGTGCTTGCGTCCGCGATGCCGGCGCTGGCATTGGCACAGGAACGCGTGGCGCCGGTGGAGATCTACACCACGACCGAATCCTACGACCCCATCCGCTATGAGGGCGCGTTCATCATCGCCGAGGCATGGCGCGAGCTGGGGCTGGACGTGACCGTCACGCCGATGGAGTTTTCGACCCTGCTCGACCGCTTCTATTCCGAGCAGGATTTCGACGCCACGATCCTCGGCTGGTCGGGCCGCGTGGACCGGCTGGATCCGCAGTTCTTCCTCGGCACCCTCGACAGCCGGCAGGCCGCGCCGGGCGCCAACAACCCCGGCGGCTATGACAACCCCGAATACGACGAGCTCTTCGACGCGCAATCGCGCGAATTCGATGCCCAGGCGCGCCGCGACATCGTGCATGAGATGCAGGAGCTCTACATGCCCGATGTCCCGGTGGTGGTGCTGTTCCACCGTGACGAGGTCGTCGCCTACAACAACACGA
>CAZMBT010000143.1:0-5487 GCA_964564395.1 uncultured Alkalilacustris sp. | reverse complement strand
TGGCGATGACGGTGCCCGAGCGGCACCCGTGGCGTTCCGGATCGGCCTGGAAGGACGGGCAGTTGATGATGGTGAATTCGGGCACGTAGCTGTCGAGTTCCTCTGGCGCGGGGCGGCGCAGAAGATGACGGATGAACAACCCGTGCCAGGCGAGTTCGGTGACGACCCGCACGTCCAGCCGGTGCGCCGGATCCGCGCCGGCGTAGAGATCCTGCACGTGATAGTCGCGCCCGCGCATGTGGGCGCGCATGTCCTCATGCAGACGCGCGAAGGCGTCGGGTTCCATCGGGGCGTTGTTGTCCCACCAGATGCTGTGCTCGACCGCCGGTGTGCGCACGATGAACTTGTCCTTGGGAGAGCGCCCGGTATGCGCGCCGGTGGTCACGAGAACGGCGCCTCCCTTGCCGAGCGTGGCTTCGCCATTGTTCACCGCAGCCTGCACCAGCGCCGGCTCGATCAGATTGTAATGGACATTTCCAAGCCCGGTCATGCCCTGGTCCTCAAGGCGGTGTTCGGGGTTCACGCGTCCATCTGTCATCAGCTACTCCTGCTGCCGCCGTCCGGGGCGGCCCTTGACGTCGATCCTGTCGCCCGCCTGCCGGTGGGCGCAATATGATTGCCAATTGTCAACCGGTGCCGCCCCTATAGCACGTCGGCGCGGATAGGGAACAGCGCGCCGCCGGAAGTTAGCGCAACCAGCCTGCGACGCGGCGCGAATTTAGGGGAATCTTCGGCATTTCCGACACTTGATGAGACAAATGCACGGGCGATTCGCAGTTGCGTATTGATTTCGCCATGGGAAAAACGGAGAATACGGCAAAAATCGGGCAGAGATCGAAGGCAGGACAAGGGGCAAGGCAATGTCGAAGATCGCTTTGGTGGATGACGACAGGAACATCCTGACATCCGTCTCCATGACGCTCGAGGCCGAGGGCTTCGAGGTCGAAACCTATAATGACGGCCAGGCCGCATTCGATGCGTTCAATCGCAAGCTGCCGGACATGGCGGTTCTCGATATCAAGATGCCGCGCATGGACGGCATGGACCTGCTGCAGCGCCTGCGACAGAAGACCCAGATGCCGGTCATCTTCCTGACATCCAAGGATGACGAGATCGATGAAGTCCTCGGATTGCGCATGGGCGCGGACGACTACGTGAAAAAGCCGTTCTCCCAACGCCTTCTGGTCGAACGGATCCGCGCATTGCTGCGCCGCAAGGAAGTGATCGAGACCGGCGAGGTCGCGACATCGGAAGAAAACAAGGTCATGGTGCGCGGAAGCCTGACAATGGACCCGCTGCGCCACGCCGTCACCTGGAAGGGGCGCGATGTCTCGCTCACCGTGACGGAGTTCCTGCTGCTGCAGGCGCTCGCGCAGCGCCCGGGCTTCGTCAAGAGCCGCGATCAGCTCATGGATGTCGCCTATGACGATCAGGTCTATGTCGATGACCGCACGATCGACAGCCACATCAAGCGGCTTCGCAAGAAGCTGCGGCAGGTGGACAAGGAGTTTTCCGCAATCGAGACGCTTTACGGCATCGGTTACAGATACAACGAGGAATGACGCTGGCTCCGGAAATCGACTCCCGGCCGAAGCGCGGCGCGGCGCGCCCCGAAGTCATCATTGGCGAGGACTGGGTGCGCCCGCAGGGCAGCGTCGAGAGCGAGTTGCGCGACCGGCGGGCGCGGCGCGGACTGCTGTCGCTCAACCGGTCGCCGCTGGCGCGCAAGATCATCTTCTTCAACATGCTTGCCCTGCTGCTGCTGGTGGCGGGGGTGCTCTACATCAACCCGTTTCGCGACAGCCTCGTGGAGCAGCGCGAACGCGCGCTCACCGTCGAGGCGAGCCTGATTGCGGACGCGTTGAGCCTGCAATGGGCGGCCGACGCGCCGGCGGCCGGCGCAGAGGCGTTGCTCGAACGCATGACGATCCGCGCGGGCACCGAGCTTTTCGTCTTCG
The DNA here is from genome assembly GCA_964564395.1 of uncultured Alkalilacustris sp. Classification (GTDB taxonomy): domain Bacteria; phylum Pseudomonadota; class Alphaproteobacteria; order Rhodobacterales; family Rhodobacteraceae; genus Alkalilacustris. Next base: position 3,529 of record CAZMBT010000143.1, on the reverse strand, counting down.
GCCCTGAGGGCGAATTGCTGGCACGGCAGTCCGCCGCGGCGCATGCCGACGCCGCCGGGGCACCGGATGGCAGCACGCTCATCAGCGATTTCCTGACCACCGTGTGGGACGGCATGGCAAGCGTCTTCTCGACGGCGCAGCACGGCGGCGACACCGACCCGGAAGCCCTGGCAAGGGATCTGCACGCTGTCGCCCTCGATGGGCATATCGAGGTCAGCGCCGGACGCGACCGGCAGGGCAACACCATTTTCACGGTCGCCGCCCCGATCCGGGGACCAGACTCGACCCATGGTGTCGTCGCCTTGGCAAGTGCGGCGGGCGAGATCGACCGGCTCGTGCAGGTCGAACGCGAGCGCGTGCTCCAGATGTTCGTGGTGGCGCTTCTGGTCTCCGTCGGCCTCAGCCTCGTTCTGGCCTCGACCATCGCCAACCCGCTTTCCGACCTGGCCGCCGCCGCCGAACTCGGCCGCGACAAGAATGCCCGCAAGATGAGCCCGTCCCGCGTGCGCATCCCCGACCTGACGGCCCGCCCGGACGAGATTGGCCGCCTCTCGGTCGCGATGCGCGGCATGGTGTCCGCGCTCTATGACCGTATCGACATGAACGAACAGTTCGCAGCGGATGTCTCGCATGAGATCAAGAATCCGCTTGCCTCGCTGCGTTCGGCCGTCGGGACACTGCGCGTCGCCAAGCGCCCGGATCAGCAAGAGCGCCTTCTGGACGTGATCGAGCATGACGTGCGCCGCCTCGACAGGCTGGTGTCGGATATTTCCAACGCCTCGCGTCTGGACAGCGAGCTGGTAAAGGAAGAAGAGGAAACCTTCGACCTGCTGCGCATGCTCAACAATCTGAGCGAACACCTGTCGCAGGAGGCGACGGCAAAGGGCGTGGAGTTCATCATCGACCTGCCCGAGGAAAGGCTTGTCATGCAAGGGCTGGAGGCCCGGCTCGCACAGGTGTTCGTCAATCTCATCACCAACGCCATCTCATTTTGCGAGGAGGGTGACGCCGTCCGCGTCTGGGCCCGGCGACGCGAAAACCGCGTGATCGTTGTCGTCGAGGACACCGGCCCGGGCCTGCCGGAGGGCGCGGAATCCAAGATATTCAAGCGCTTCTACTCCGAGCGCCCCGAAGGGCAGTTCGGGAATCATTCCGGCCTGGGGCTCGCGATCTCCAAGCAGATCGTCGAGGCCCATGGGGGCGTGATCTGGGCCGAGAACATCCGACCCACCGAGGCTGACGCAACCTCCGAACCTCTGGGCGCGCGCTTCGTGGTGGGCCTGCCCGTGTGAAGAGGCGCACAAACGACGCCGCTGCGCCGGCAGCGATGCGAGTTGCGGCCGGGCCCGAAGAGGTCGATGTGCATGCGAGCGCCGTCGCAGTCGGACCCGCCGGTCCGGGCGTGCTGATTGTCGGCGCGTCGGGGCGCGGCAAGTCGGCGCTGGCACTGAACCTCATCGCCCTTGGTGCCTGTCTGGTCGGAGATGATCGCATCCGCTTGCGGCGGGAAGGCGACAGGATCGTGATGCGGCCGCATGAGGCGCTGAATGGCCTCATCGAGGCGCGCGGTGTCGGACTTCTGCACGCCGCGACCCGGCCGAGCGCGCCGCTCGATCTGATCATCGATCTGGACCTTCCCGAAACCGAGCGCCTGCCTCCAAGGCGTCACAGGCATCTGCTTGACCTCGAGATCGCCCTGCTTCACGGAGTCGACAGCAACTGTTTCCCTGCCGCTGTGATGCAATATCTAAGGGGGGGAAGGGTAGATCCAGCATGAGTGCCAACCGGACGAGAGACGCGACAGGCTGCCCCCAGAGAGTGATCCTGGTCACGGGACCCTCCGGGGCCGGGCGGACGAGTGCGATCCGCATCCTTGAGGATCTCGGATACGAGGCGATCGACAACCTGCCGCTCTCGATGGTTCCGCGACTGCTGTCAGGGCTGTCGCCCGAGCGTCCGCTCGCGCTGGGCGTCGATATCCGCAATCGGGATTTCAGAACCGAAACACTGACCCGCCTGCTCGATGAACTGGATCGCAACAGCGCGATCCGCAGTGAAGTGCTGTATCTGGATTGCCGACAGGAAGTGCTGCTGCGGCGTTTCTCTGAAACCCGGCGCCCGCATCCGCTGATGTCGGAGATGCCGCCGGACCTCGCCGTTGCGCGCGAGGTCGAGATACTGCAACCGATCCGCGACCGTGCCGATGTGCTGCTGGACACCAGCGGCCTGTCGCCGCATGAGCTGCACGCCGCGCTGAGCGACCGCTACTCGCTGACGGACGGCATGCAGCTCAGCATTTCGCTGCATTCCTTTTCCTACAAGAGCGGCACGCCGCAGGGCCTGGACATGATGTTCGACTGCCGGTTCCTGGCCAACCCGCACTGGGTGCCCGAGCTGCGGGCGCATGACGGCCGAAACCCGGCCGTGGCGCGGCATGTCGCGTCCGACCCGCGATACGACGAGTTTCGTCGCCGGGTGCACGGGCTGATCGAATTCGTTCTGCCGCAGCATCGTGGCGAGGGCCGCACCCACGTCGCGATCGGCTTCGGATGCACCGGGGGGCGACACAGATCTGTCGCACTGGCGGAAAACCTTTGTGAAACCCTTGCACAAGCAGGATGGCAAGTGTCTATACGGCATCGGGAGATCGAACGTCAGGCGCATCGAAGTGTCTGACAGGATAGATGGGGAACTGACGTGATCGGCATCGTGATCGTCGCACATGGCGGATTGGCGCGCGAGTATCTTTGCGCGGTGGAGCATGTCGTCGGCAAACAGGTCGGCATACGCTCCGTCATGATTGAGGATGTCCACGACCGTGCCGCCAAACAGTCCGAGATTTGCGAGGCCGCGAACGAGGTGGATGACGGTGACGGTGTCATGATCGTCACCGACATGTTCGGCGGCTCGCCGGCCAATCTTGCCTTGCGCGCCTGCGCATTGCCCAATCGGCGCATCCTTTACGGCGCGAACCTTCCGATGCTCATCAAGCTGGCCAAATCCCGCCATCTGAGCGTGGCCGACGCGGCAGGCGTCGCGCTTGAGGCCGGGCGCAAATACATCGACAGCATCGAGATCGAGCCGGAACCTGCCGACCGATGAACGAGTGCGAACTCAGGATCATCAATGAAAAGGGCATGCACGCCCGCGCCGCGGCGAAATTCGTCGAGGTGGTGGAAGCCCACGATGCCACGGCGGAGGTCGAGCGCGACGGCCAGCGCGTTTCCGGGGATTCCATCATGGGGCTACTGACGCTCGGCGCGGCCTGCGGCACGACGATCCGTATCCACACCCATGGTGTGGAGGCCGGAAAACTCGCGGAGGCGCTGGAGGCGCTCGTTCGCAACCGCTTCGGCGAGGACGCCTGACCGATCGGTCAATCCGGCCTGTCAGCGGGTCGGCACCGGCGTGTCGCCACGGTAATCGTAGAAGCCGCGCCCGGCCTTGCGGCCGAGCCACCCAGCCTCGACATACTTTGTCAGCAGCGGACATGGACGGTACTTGGTATCGGCCAGCCCGTCATGCAGGA
>CAZMBT010000142.1:0-5525 GCA_964564395.1 uncultured Alkalilacustris sp. | reverse complement strand
TGGCCATCATGTGCTCGGCCTCCTCGACGGTCACACCGTCGACATGGTCGATCACGTCGCCCACCGCGTAATCGGCCCAGCGATACGGTTCGCCGGCGAGCTCGAAATCATAGCGGGTGAAGTCCAGCCCCTCGGGCACGGTCAGCGCCTCGGGCGCAACCGCGGCGGCCAGATCGGGCACCGCCGGCCGGGGTGCGGGGCTTTGCGGGTCGCGCTTGCGCACCATCACCCAGCGCACATACTCGAGCACCGCGTCGTCATGCTGGTTCAGACCCCGCGTTCGCACCCAGACCACCCCGGTCCGGCCGTTCGAGTTCTCCTTGATGCCGATCACTTCGGACTCGGCGCGCAAAGTGTCGCCCGGCCAGACCGGGCGCAGCCAGCGCCCCTCGGCATACCCCAGATTCGCCACCGCGTTCAGGCTGATATCGGGCACCGTCTTGCCGAACACGGCGTGAAACACGAGCAGATCGTCCAGCGGACTCGCGGGCAGGCCACAGGCCTGCGCAAACACATCGGACGAATGCAGCGCCCCACGCGCGGGGTAGAGCGCGTGATAGAGTGCACGCTCTCCACTGCCCAGCGTGCGCGGCACAGCGTGCCGGATCCGTTGTCCGGGGGCGTAATCCTCGAAGAAGCGCCCGCTTTCGGCTCTGGTCATTCACAAATCTCCGAGCTTGAGCGACGGGTCGTACTCGACGTCGTCGCGCTGCTTGGTCACCGCCTGCGCGCAGCGCATCGTCCCGGTCTCGGGGTCATGGGCGTAGGCCGGGCTGCCATGCAGCTCCCAGCCTTGCGACAGCGCGGCGCTGACCCGGTGGCAGAAGGCGGCGTCATCGGCGCCGGTCAGCAAACGAAAGGCACGCATTCCGGTCACCGCGGGAAGGGCCAGACGCCGAGCCAGGCATGCGCGTAGCCGATCGCCACAAACGCCACCACGGTGATCGCCAGCGTGATCAGATCGCGTTTCCAGCTGCCGGGCGCCGGCGGCGTCCAGTCGGGTTCGGAGCGGTTGATGGCGATCACCTCGACCACCGCCCATGCCAGCAGCCCGCCAAACAGAACCATCGCCGCCAGATGCCCCTGCACCAGCAGATGCGCCACCGCCCATGTCTTGACCGCGATCAGCTGCGGATGCCGGAACCGCGCCTTCAGCGCGCCTTTCGAGTGGCTGACCGCGTAAAAGCCGACCGCAAGCAGCATGAGCAGGTTGTTGACATGGATGGTCCAGACCGGCGGGAACCAGACATTCACGAACGGGGCGTCACGATAGCCGATGACCATCAGCACCAGCCCGGCGAAGATGACGAGCGCGGCGATACCGCGGGCCGTGTCGCCTTTGGCGGCGCGCAGCTCGGGTTTCACCCGCTTGAACAGGTGCCCCGCCCACCACAGGGCGAGCCCGGCGATCAGTAGTGCCCAACTCATGATGCGGCCTCCAGCTGCGCGATCGCGTCGGCACGCGCCAATGTGCGGCGCGCGGTTTCCACATGCAGGTTCTCGACGATCTGGCCGTCCAGCACGGCGACCCCCTCGCCCGCCGCCTGCGCGGCCTCGAAGGCGGCGATCTGTCGCTGCGCCAGCGTGATCGCATCGGCATCGGGGGCAAAGACCGCATTCGCGGTTTCAAGCTGCGCGGGATGGATCAGGGTCTTGCCATCGAACCCCATGTCCCGCCCCTGCAGGCACTCCGCCTCAAGCCCCTCGGCATCCTTGAAAGCGTTGAACACGCCGTCGATCGCGATCAACCCGTGGGCGCGCGCCGCCAGCAGGCAGGTCTGCAGCGCGGTCTGCAGCGCCGCGCGGTCGGCACCGGGGCGGCAGCCCAGCTCCTTGGCGAGGTCGTTCGTGCCCATCACCATCCCGGCCATGCGCGGATGCGCCGCGATCCGCGCCGCGTTCAGCACGCCGCGCGGCGTTTCCATCATCGCCCAGATCGGAACGTCCGGGATGAGTTCCGCCAGCGCCGCGACCTGGTCGGGCCCGTCCACCTTGGGCAGCAGTACCCCGTCGGGCGCAAGGCCCGACAGCGCCGCCGCATCATCGCGCCCCCAGGCCGTTTCCAGCCCGTTGATGCGTACGATCCGCGCGCGCGGGCCGTAATCGGCCTGCGCCAGCACCTGCCGCAGAAGCGTTCGGGCCTGCGCCTTGGCATCGGGGGCGACCGCATCTTCCAGATCGAACAGGATTGCATCCGCCGGCAGGCCGCGCGCCTTCTCCAGCGCACGCTCCTTGGAGGCGGGAATGTAAAGTGCCGAGCGATAGGGCCGTGCCCGCTGATCCATGATTCCCCCGTGAAACAAAGTTTCGCCCACACTCCATGTCCGGGCCACATTCGGCAAGCCCCGAATTGCCGCAATGCAGCACCCCCGATGCAGCCCCCATGTCGCGGCCGCCCTCGCCTGAAGGCCCCGCCAGGGGCCCACGGGGACCTAGCCACCCAGCGTCGCATCCCAGATAAGCTTGCCGCCGGTCAGCGTCAGCAACACATAGGTCAGCGCGAAGAAATGGCGTTCGGGCATGCGATGATGCAGCCACACGCCCAGCCAGACGCCGCAAAACGCCACCGGGGCCAGCACCAGGCTCGCGGTCAGGGTCTCGGCGGTAAAGAACCCCAGAAGCGCGAAAGGCAGTACCTTCAGCAGGTTGATCGCCCAGAACGCGATCACGGTCGTTGCCTGATACACTGTCTTTCGCAGCGCCTGCGCCAGAAGGAATACCGCGACGGGCGGCCCGCCCGCATGGCTGATGAAGCTGGTGAAACCGGCCGCCGCCCCGGCGACGACCCCTTTGCGGGCATCGAACCCCGCCTGGCGCGGGCGCAGCCACCCCAGCCGCAGCATCGCCTGAAAGAGCACGAAGCCGACGGCCAGCACCCCGATGAGGAGGCGAAACAGATCGGGCGGCGCGAGATCATAGAGCGCGGCGCCAAGCGCGATCCCGGGCACCGCCCCCAGCACGAGCACACGCGCCGACGGCGCATGCCAGCCGCGCCAGAACGCCCGCAACGCCGCCACATCCATCAGCATCAGAAGCGGAAGCATCAGCGCCAGCGCCACCGCCGGCTCGACCACCAGAGCGAGAATCGGCGTCGCGGCGAAGGCCGCCCCCGACCCGAAGCCACCCTTCGAAACCCCCGCGAAGAGCACCGCAGGGATCGCGAAGGCCAGGAATACCGGGTCGAGCATGGGATGGCTCCGGTCGGATGCTTCGGGCAATGACGGGAACGCTTAACGCAGCCCCGCGGGCGATGACAGCCCCGCGGGGTACGGCCGCACAACGCCGGGCACGCTTGCGCACCCGCGGCGAAGCGACTAGGCATTTGCCGTCATTCAATGGAGCGGAGACCGAATACCATGGCCAGACCCAGGATCGCGTTGATCGGCGCAGGGCAGATCGGCGGCACGCTCGCCCATCTCGCCGCGATCAAGGAACTCGGCGATGTCGTGCTGTTCGACATTGCCGAAGGAACGCCGCAGGGCAAGGCGCTCGACATCGCCGAAAGCGCGCCCGTCGCCGGGGTGGATGTCGCGCTCAAGGGCACGTCCGACTATGCCGACATCGCCGGGGCCGATGTGTGCATCGTCACCGCGGGGGTGCCGCGCAAGCCGGGGATGAGCCGCGACGACCTGCTTGGCATCAACCTGAAGGTGATGAAAGCCGTCGGCGAAGGCATCAAGGCGAACGCTCCCGACGCCTTCGTGATCTGTATCACCAATCCGCTGGACGCCATGGTCTGGGCGCTGCAGCAATATTCCGGCCTGCCAGTGGAACGGGTGGTGGGCATGGCCGGCGTGCTCGACAGCGCGCGGTTCCGGCACTTCCTCAGCCTCGAATTCGGTGTGTCGATGCGCGATGTATCGGCATTCGTGCTGGGCGGACATGGCGATACCATGGTGCCCCTGGAACGCTACTCGACGGTCGCGGGCATCCCGCTGCCCGATCTGGTAAAGATGGGCTGGACCACGCAGGAACGCCTGGACGGGATCGTGCAGCGCACCCGGGACGGCGGCGCCGAGATCGTCGGCCTTCTGGGCAACGGCTCCGCCTTCTACGCCCCGGCGGCCAGCGCCATCGAGATGGCGGAGGCCTATCTGAAGGATCAAAAGCGCGTGTTGCCCGCCGCCGCCTTCGTGAAGGGCGCCTACGGGCTGAAGGGGCTTTATGTCGGCGTGCCCACCATCATCGGCGCGGGCGGCGTGGAGCATGTCGTCAAGATCGCGCTCAACAAGGACGAGCAGGCGATGTTCGATAAGTCCGTCGAGTCGGTGCAGAACCTGGTCGCAGCCTGCAAGGGAATCGACTCGGCGCTGGGCTGACGGATTTTCGTGATCACACCCCGCGCGGGTGTGATCACAAACCCTCAAAAATGGCGCGTGCAGGCGAGCCATTGCCGGAAACCCGTTTTCCCGACCTGCGCGATATGCCATTCAGGGGGCAACCGCAGCAGCTATGGGACAGTTTCGTGAATATCCATGAGTATCAGGCGAAGGGTCTGCTTCGCAGCTACGGCGTCCCGGTCTCGGATGGCCGGGTGGTCTTCAAGGCGGATGAAGCCAAGCCCGCCGCCGGGGAACTGGACGGGCCGCTCTGGGTCGTGAAGGCCCAGATCCATGCCGGAGGCCGCGGAAAGGGGCGTTTCAAGGAAGCCAGCGCAGGCGACAAGGGCGGCGTGCGCCTTGCGAAATCCGTTGAGGAAGCGTCCGAGCAGGCGGCGGCAATGCTTGGCCGCACGCTGGTAACGCATCAGACCGGCCCCGAGGGCAAGCAGGTCGGGCGCATCTACATCGAGGACGGGTCGGATATCGAGCGAGAGCTGTATCTGGCACTGCTGGTGGACCGGGTGACGAGCCGGGTCTCCTTCGTCTGCTCGACCGAGGGCGGCATGGATATCGAGGAAGTCGCCGCCGCCACCCCCGAGCGGATCCTGTCCTTCAGCGTCGACCCGGCCTCCGGCGTGCAGCCCTTCCACGGCCGCCGCGTGGCGTTCGCGCTGGGGCTCGAAGGAAAGCAGATCAAGCAATGCGTCGATCTGGTGACCAGGCTCTACAGGCTGTTCACCGAACGCGATGCCGAGATGGTCGAGATCAACCCGCTGATCGTGACCGACGCGGGCGACCTGAAATGCCTCGACGCCAAGATGAGCTTCGATTCCAACGCGCTCTACCGGCAGGCCGACATCGCCAGCCTGCGCGACGAATCCGAGGAGGACCCCAAGGAACTCGCCGCCTCGAAATTCGACCTCAACTACATCGCGCTCGACGGCGAGATCGGCTGCATGGTCAATGGCGCCGGGCTGGCCATGGCGACGATGGACATCATCAAGCTCAACGGGGCGGAGCCGGCGAACTTCCTCGATGTGGGCGGCGGCGCGACCAAGGAGAAGGTCACCGAAGCCTTCAAGATCATCACCTCCGACAAGAATGTCAAAGGCATCCTCGTCAATATCTTCGGCGGCATCATGCGCTGCGACATCATCGCCGAAGGCGTGATCGCGGCGGTGAAGGAAGTCGGGCTGCAAGTCC
>CAZMBT010000141.1:0-5630 GCA_964564395.1 uncultured Alkalilacustris sp. | reverse complement strand
TGGAGCGTCTGCGCGCCGATATCGTGGATCGCATCGTGCCCGGCTTCGAATGGGCCATGCGCCCGGCCACCACCGTCGCCGGCATGGTGGATGAGCTACGCTCCTTCGCGCGGGTCTATGAGCAGAACCAGGAGCTGCGCCGCGAGCTGCAGCAGATGAAGGCGTGGCGCGAGGCGGCGCTGCAGCTGGAACAGAAGAACGCCAAGCTGCTCGATCTCAATCAGGTGCGGGTGGATCCCCGACTGACCCATGTCACCGGCATCGTGATGGCGGATTCGGGGTCACCGTTCCGCCAGTCGGTGCTGCTCAATGTCGGGCGGCGCGACGGGATTCGCGATGGTTGGGCCACGATGGACGGGCTGGGGCTGGTCGGCCGGATATCGGGGGTCGGGCGTCAGACCGCGCGCGTCGTGCTCTTGACCGATTCCAACAGCCGCGTACCGGTCACGATTCAACCCTCCGGGCAGCGGGCCGTGCTGACCGGTGACAACACCCGCCTTCCACTGGCCGATTTCATCGAATCCCCCGAACTCGTGCGCCCGGGCGACCGCGTCGTCACCTCGGGCGACGGATCGGTCTTCCCGTCCGGCCTGCTGGTGGGCGAGCTGGCGCGGGGCGCGGACCGGCACTGGCGCGTGCGGCTGGCCGCCGATTACGAGCGGCTGGAATTCCTGCGCGTGCTGCGGTCGCGCCCGATCGAGCAGATCCCGGATGCCGGCACGCTGATCGCGCCATTGCAGGCGCCCCAAGGCCCGCCGGAGGCCGCCGCCGGGGACCGCCCCGCCCAACGCCCGACGGAGCGCGCCGATGGCTGATCCACGCGCCCTGCCCGCGAACCGGCTGGGATATGCGGCGTTATTCATCGCCCTGATGGGGCTGTCGCTGTTTGTCCGCCTGTTGCCGTTGAGCACGACACCGCCCGCCCTGCCCGCGCCGGATCTGATGCTGTGCCTGACACTGGCCTGGGTGCTGCGCCGGCCGGACCTGCTGCCCGCGCTCCTGATTGCCGCTGCCTTCCTGCTGGAAGATATCCTGCTGATGCGGCCGCCCGGACTGTGGGCGGTGATCGTGCTGGCCGGAACCGAGTTCCTGCGCGCGAGACAGCCGCAGATGCGCGACCAGAGCTTTCTCGCCGAGTGGAGCGTCGTGGCCCTGATCATCGCGGCAATGTTCGTGCTGGAACGGGCGGTGCTGGCGGTCACGCTGGTGCCGATGCCGGATCTGGGGCCGGCGCTGGTGCGGATGTCCGGAACGATCCTGATCTATCCGGCGGTGGTGGTCGTGCTGCATCTCGCACTGGGCGCGCGCGGCTTCGGCAGCGGCGATGCCGAAGCGGTGACGGGGGGGCGCAGACCATGACACGCAAGGCCCCTTTCACGGGTGGGCTGACACGTCGACGGGCGTTGCTCCTGGGCGGGGCGCAGGCCGCCATCGGCGGCGTGCTGTTGTGGCGGTTGCGCAGCATGCAGGTCGATCGCGCCGACAGCTTCCGCCTGCTCGCCGACGAGAACCGCATCAACATGCGCCTGATCCCCCCGGTGCGCGGCCTTATACATGACCGCGCGGGGCGCGTGCTGGCCGGCAACGAACAGAATTACCGCATCACCATCGTGCGCGAGGACGCCGGCGACGTGGAGGAGGTGCTCACGCGGCTGTCGCGGCTGGTGCAGCTTGCGCCGGCACAGATCGAGCGCACCTTGCAGGACACGGCGCGCCACCGCCCCTTCGTCCCCGTCACCATCGCTGACCGGTTGTCCTGGGAGGAGGTGGCGCGCGTTGCGGCCAACGCGCCGGCACTGCCCGGCGTCACGCCCGAGGTCGCGCTGTCGCGCCACTACCCGATGGGGCCGGATTTCGTGCATGTGCTTGGCTATGTCGGCCCGGTCAGCGAGTCGGATCTGGAGGGGCTCGACCAGCCGGACCCGGTGCTGCAGATCCCCGGGTTCCAGATCGGGAAGGTCGGGGTCGAGCGACACCTCGAGGATACGCTGCGCGGCAAGGCCGGTTCGCGACGCATCGAAGTGAACGCCGTGGGCCGCGTCATGCGCGAGATCGACCGACGCGACGGCACGCCCGGGGCGGATGTGACACTCACGCTCGATCACGGATTGCAGAATTTCGTGCAGGCGCGGCTGGGCGAGGAAAGCGCCGCCACGCTGGTCATGGATATCGACTCGGGCGACCTGCTCGCTTCGGTCTCCTCGCCGTCCTTCGATCCGAACCTCTTCGTGCGCGGCATTTCGAGCACGGATTACAACGCGCTGCTGCACAGCCGGTACCGGCCGCTGTCGAACAAGGCGGTGCAGGGGGTGTATCCGCCCGGATCAACCTACAAGATGATCGTCGCGCTCGCGGCGCTGGAAGCTGGCGAGATCACACCGGAGGAGCGGATCTTCTGCCCCGGCCATGCCGACATCTCCGGCCGCCGGTTTCATTGCTGGCGCCGCGGCGGGCACGGCCGCGTCAATCTCGTCTCGAGCCTGAGCGAATCCTGCGACGTCTATTACTACGAATTGGCGCAACGCGTCGGGATCGACCGCATCCATGCCATGGCCGAACGGATGGGAATGGGCCAGCGCTTCGATTTGCCGCTGTCGGGCGTCGCCCGCGGGCTGAACCCCACGCGCGACTGGAAACGCGCCCGGCACGGCGATGCGTGGCGCGTCGGCGACACCGTCAACGCCTCCATCGGGCAGGGGTTCGTGCTCAGCTCTCCGTTGCAGCTTCTGGTGATGACCGCCCGTCTGGCCAGCGGCCGCGCCGTCGTGCCACGGCTTCTGAAGGCCGTCGCGGGTGCCGAACAGCCGGCGCAGCAGGCGCCCTCGCTGGAGCTTCAGGCCAGTTGGCTGCGGCTGGTGCAACAGGGTATGGACGAGGTCAGCAATCACCGCCGCGGGACCGCCTTCAACACGCGCATCGTGGATTCGGCGATGCGGATGGCCGGCAAGACCGGGACCAGCCAGGTGCGCAACATCACCGCCGCAGAGCGCGCGCAGGGCGTTGTCCGCAACGAGGACCTGCCATGGGAGCGGCGCGACCACGCGCTTTATGTTGGCTACGCGCCATTCGACTCGCCGCGTTATGCCGTTTGCGTCGTCGTCGAACATGGTGGCGGCGGGGCAAGCGCGGCCGCGCCGATCGCGCGGGATGTCATGCTGCGGGCGCTGCACGGTGACATGCCGCCCCTGTCGGCCTATCCCGAACCGCAACGCAACCGCATCGAGGCGCAGCAGCAGGAGCTGCGCGAACGTCTCATCGAACAGCGCGACGACGGTCGCGACCGGGCATGAGCTATCTCGAATACACCGTCCGCCGCGTTCCCGCCGGCCCCGGAAAGATCCTGCATCTGCACTGGGCGCTGGTGGTCCTGCTGATCGCGGTCTCGTCGATCGGGTTCGTGATGCTCTACTCGGTGGCGGGGGGCAGCCTGTATCCGTGGGCTGAACCGCAGATGAAGCGTTTTGCGGTGGGCCTCGGCCTCATGTTCGTGATGGCCCTTGTACCGATCTGGTTCTGGCGCAACATCGCGGCGCTGGCCTTCGCCGTGTCGCTGCTGCTGCTGATCGGGGTGGAGTTCTTCGGTACGGTCGGCATGGGCGCGCGACGTTGGATCGATCTGGGCTTCATGCGGCTGCAACCGTCCGAGCTGAGCAAGATCACCATGGTGATGGCGCTCGCGGCCTATTACGACTGGCTGGCGCCCGAGCGGACCTCGCGGCCGTTCTGGGTGTTGCTGGCGCTGGTGCTTGTGCTGGTCCCGACAGCGCTGGTGCTGCGCCAGCCCGATCTGGGAACTGCGGTCCTGCTGCTGTTGGGCGGCGGCGCGGTGATGTTCCTTGCGGGGGTGCACTGGTTCTATTTCGCCAGCGTCTTCGCCATCGGAGGCGGCGGGGTCGCCGCGGTCCTGGCCTCGCGCGGCACGGAATGGCAACTGCTCGCCGATTATCAGTACCGGCGCATCGACGCGTTCCTCGACCCGACGATCGACCCCCTGGGTGCCGGGTATCACATCAACCAGTCGATGATTGCGCTCGGCTCGGGCGGATGGTCGGGCCGCGGATTCATGCAGGGCACACAATCGCGTCTGAACTTCCTGCCCGAAAAGCACACCGATTTCATCTTCACCACGCTGGCCGAGGAGTTCGGCTTCGTCGGTGGCGCCTCGCTGCTGGTGCTCTATGCGCTGATCATCGGGTTCTGCGTTGCCTCCGCGCTCAAGCAGCGCGACCGCTTCGCGACGCTGCTTACCCTGGGCGTGGCGATTACCTTCTTTCTGTATTTCGCCGTCAACATGGCGATGGTCATGGGGTTGGCGCCTGTGGTCGGGGTGCCGCTGCCGCTTGTGTCCTATGGCGGTTCGGCGATGATGATCCTGTTGCTGGGTTTCGGCCTGGTTCAGAGTGCACATATCCACCGACCGAGAGGACGAGGATGACAATCAAGGTGTATTTCGCGGCCGGGCGTGAACGCTGGCCTGAATGGGAAGCCCCGCTGCGCGCGGCCTTCGCCGCATGCGACCTCGCCGTGTCCATGTCGCCCGAGCCGCCGCGCGATCCCGCCCGAGTGGATTACATCATATTCGCGCCTGGTGGCGATATCGAGGATTTCACCCCTTACACGCGCTGCAAGGCGGTACTCAACCTCTGGGCGGGCGTCGAAAAGATCGTCGGCAACCCGACACTGACGCAACCGCTGTGCCGCATGGTGGACCCGGCGCTGACCGAAGGCATGGTCGAGTATGTCACTGGTCATGCGCTGCGCTATCATCTGGAAATGCACCGGCACCTGCAGGGTCAGGACGGGGTATGGCGCTCATCCGAGTTGCCGCCGCTGGCGCGCGAACGCCCGGTGGCCATGCTGGGCATCGGCGCGCTCGGCGCGGCCTGCGGCCGGGCGCTCGCCGGGCTGGGCTTTCCGGTGATGGGGTGGAGCCGCACACCGCGCGAGATCGACGGGCTGGTCTGCCATTCCGGCGAGGACGGGCTGAAGGCGCTGCTGCGCAAGGCGGGCATCGTGGTGACCCTGCTGCCCGACACCCCGCAGACCCGCAACCTGATCAACGCCGAGCGTCTGGCCCTGCTGCCCGAGGGGGCGTATCTGATCAATCCGGGGCGCGGGCCGCTGATCGACGACAATGCGCTGCTCGCTGCGCTGGACAGCGGGCGGGTTGCGGGTGCCACGCTGGATGTATTCCGCACCGAACCGCTGCCGCCCGATCACCCCTATTGGCACCATCCGCGCGCAACCGTCACGCCGCATATTGCCGCCGCCACCCGTCCGCAGACGGCGTCGCGGATCGTGGCCGAGAATATCCGCCGCGGGGAGGCGGACCAGCCCTTCCTGCACCGGGTGGATCGCGACCGCGGATACTGACCCGCAGCCGCGCTGCCGGGCTGCGCGGTTGGGGGTTTCGCTGCACCCGAGACGGGACTAGATCACACGCATGAGCCAGAATCCGCCGCAGATCCGCCCCGATATCGCGCCGCGCGCGCGCCATGACACGACGCCGCGCCCCGGCCAGCCGACAATCGGCATGGTCAGCCTCGGCTGTCCGAAGGCGCTCGTCGACAGCGAACGCATCCTGACCCGGCTGCGCGCCGAGGGCTACGCCATCGCCCCCGATTACGACG
>CAZMBT010000140.1:0-5701 GCA_964564395.1 uncultured Alkalilacustris sp. | reverse complement strand
GGACGCGTTGAATGCTCTACTGGCTTACCGAATTCTCGGATGGCGGCGGAGGGCTGTTCAATCTGTTCCGCTACATCACCTTCCGCGCGGGCGCTGCCTTCTTCACGGCGCTGGTCTTCGGCTTTCTGTTCGGTCCGCCGCTGATCAACCTGTTGCGCAGCCGTCAGCGCAATGGCCAGCCGATCCGCGCCGACGGCCCGCAGAGCCATCTGACCACCAAGGCGGGCACCCCGACCATGGGCGGCGTGCTGATCCTGGGTGCGCTGCTGGTGTCCACTTTGCTGTGGGCGCGGCTGGACAATCCCTATGTCTGGCTGGTGCTGTTCGTGACGGTGGCCTTCGGTCTGGTGGGCTTTGCGGATGATTACGCCAAGGTCACGAAGGGCAGCGCCGGCGGTGTGCCGGGGCGGGTGCGCTTCGCGATCGGGCTGGTGATCGCGGCCGTCGCCGGGATCATCGCGACAGCCCTGCACCCGCCCGAACTGTCGCAGCAACTCGCGGTGCCTGTGTTCAAGGAGGTCCTGATCAATCTGGGCTGGGTCTTCATCCCCTTTGCAATGTTCGTGATCACCGGCGCGGCGAATTCGGTGAACCTGACGGACGGGCTGGACGGGCTGGCGATCATGCCGGTGATGATCGCGGCGACGACGCTGGGCGCCATCGCCTATGTCGTGGGACGTGTCGATTTTACCGAATATCTGGATGTGCATTATGTCCCTGGCACCGGCGAGTTGCTGATCTTCACGGCGGCGCTGGTCGGTGGCGGGCTCGGGTTCCTGTGGTACAACGCGCCGCCGGCGGCGGTGTTCATGGGCGATACCGGATCGCTGGCGCTGGGCGGGGCGCTGGGGGCGATCGCGGTGGCGACCAAGCACGAGATCGTGCTGGGCATCGTCGGCGGGTTGTTCGTGGTCGAGGCGCTGTCCGTGATGATCCAGGTGGTCTATTTCAAGCGTACCGGCAAGCGGGTTTTCCTGATGGCGCCCATACACCACCATTTCGAGAAGAAGGGCTGGGCAGAGCCGCAGATCGTGATCCGATTCTGGATCATCGCGCTGGTGCTGGCGCTGATCGGGCTTGCGACGTTGAAGGTGCGCTGAAGCGTGCAGGGCCGGGCACGGCGCTGGCATGCGTTCTGCAGTCCGCCCTACTCGCCGATCTCGCGCTTCACGGCGGCGATGAAATCGGCGCCGCGCGCCTCGAAATCGGGATACTGATCGAAGCTCGCAGCGGCGGGGGCCAGCAATACGACATCGCCGGGCGCGGCTTCGGCGGCCGCTCGGGCGACGGCCTGCGCCATCGTTTCGCAGACTTCGTGCGGGGTGTCGGCCAGCTGCAGCGCGAATTCCCGCGCCGAATGGCCGATCAGGTAGGCCTTGGCGATGCTGCCGAGATAGGGTTTCAGCGCCTCCAGCCCGCCTTCCTTGCCCAGACCGCCGGCAATCCAGCGAACGCGGTCGAAGGCCTGCAGGGCCTTGGCCGCGCTGTCGGCATTGGTGGCCTTGGAGTCGTTGACATAGCGTACCCCGGCGTGCTCGGCGACGAGCTGGCTGCGATGCGGCAGGCCCTGAAAACTGCGCAACGCCGCTTCGATCTGGCGCGGCGCCGCCCCCAGTGCGCGGGTCACGGCCCAGGCGCAGCAGGCATTCTGGTGGTTATGCGCGCCGGGCAGGGCCGGCATTGCGCGCAGATCGACCGAGGCGACCTGCCGTCCCTTGCGCCATTCCGCCAGAAACCCCTTGCGCGCGACGACCGACCATCCCGGCCCCTTCAGCCGGCGCGCCGAAACCCGTATCAGGCGATCATCCTCGGGCGCTTCGGCCATCTGGTTGGCCAGGAACAGGCCCTCATCCTCATCGACGCCGATGATCGCGCGATCCGGGCCCCCTTCGGCAAAGAGGCGGCGCTTGGCGGCGAAATATCCACCGCGCCCGCCATGGCGATCCAGATGATCGGCGCTCAGATTGGTGAACACGGCCAGATCGGGCGTCAGGGCGCGGGCCAATTCGCATTGATAGCTCGAAAGCTCGAGCACGATCACCTCGCCCTCGCCGGGCGGGTCGAGATCGAGCACCCCGCGCCCGATATTGCCCGCCATCTGCACCGGCCGGCCCTGCGCTGCGAGCACATGGGCGATCAGCGCGGTGACCGTGGATTTCCCGTTGGACCCGGTCACCGCGACGATGCGTGGCGGTTGGTCGAATTCGGCCCACTGCCCGTCCGCGACCGACCGAAAGAACAGCCCGATATCGTTGTCCACCGGGATGCCGGCATCAAGCGCGGCGGCGATGTTGCGGTTCGGCGCAGGATAGAGATGGGGAATGCCCGGGCTTGCAATCAGGGTGGCCACCCCGTCAAGCGCGCCGTCGCGCGTCAGCGCTTGCAGCGGTACCCCTTCGGCCTCTGCGGCGGCGCGCGCCTCAGCACTGTCGTCCCAGGCCAGGACATCTGCGCCGCCGGCGCGCAAGGCGTGCACCGTGGCCATGCCGGAGCGGCCCAGCCCCAGAACCGCGACCCTGCGCCCTTCGAACCCCTTTACCGGTATCATCGCCGCCTCGCTTGCCGGTCGTCGCACCCGCGCATCCGACGGGACAGCCTCGGCGCCGTGTGCCGGTGCCGGCCGCTTGCGCGGGTCAGCGCGTGCCCTCGGTCAGACGCCGGCCCACATATTCGCGCACCGATTCCAGCATCGGTTCCATATGCGGCTCTTCGAAGAAGTGGCCCGCCTCGTCCAGCTCGCGATGGGTGATCGTGATCCCGCGCTGTTCTTGCAGCTTGGCCACAAGGGTGTGGGTGTCGCGCGGGGGCGCGATGCGGTCGCTTCCGCCGCTGACGATCAGCCCGGAGGCCGGGCAGGGTGCCAGGAAGGAGAAGTCGTACATGTTCGCCGGCGGTGATACCGAAACGAAGCCGGTGATATCCGGCCGGCGCATCAGAAGCTGCATGCCGATCCATGCCCCGAAACTGAACCCCGCGATCCAGCAATGCCGCGCATTCTGGTTCATGGCCTGCAGATAGTCCAGCGCGGCGGCCGCGTCCGACAACTCGCCGACGCCCTGGTCGTATTCGCCCTGACTGCGCCCGACGCCGCGAAAATTGAAGCGCAGGACCGAAAACCCCAGCCCGTGAAACAGGTAGTGCAGATTGTACACCACCTTGTTGTTCATGGTGCCGCCGAATTGCGGATGCGGATGCAGGATGAGCGCGATCGGCGCGTCACGACCCTTGTTCGGGTGGTAGCGTCCTTCCAGCCGACCCTCAGGGCCGGGAAAAATGACCTCGGGCATGCGTCTGACTGTCTCTCGTTTCGGATGTCGATGTGCCGGGGTCGAACTTGACGACTTTCATCGACTACTTTAGAAATGTTCCAACTTACGCGGCGCGCCGTTGACTGGCGCATGCAGACCTAAGCGGACATCCGCATCGCGTCAATGTCTCAGGCGGAGCACGACAGATGAAACTCTCGACCAAGGGGCGGTATGCGATGGTCGCGCTGGTCGATCTGGCGCTCCTGCCCGAAGGTCAGCTGACATCGCTTTCGGAGGTGGCGCGTCGGCAGGATATCTCGCTGGCCTATCTGGAGCAGCTGTTCGTCAAGCTGCGGCGTGCCGGTCTGGTCGAGTCGGTGCGCGGCCCCGGCGGCGGCTACCGGCTGGCGCGCTCGGCCGATGCGATCCGTGTGTCGCAGGTCCTGGAGGCGGTTGATGAGACCGTCAGCGCGATGCACACCGGCGCCGGGGCATCCGGTGCGGTATCGGGCTCGAAGGCGCAGTCCCTGGCCAATCGGCTGTGGGAAGGGCTGAGCGCGCATGTCTACGTATTCCTGCATCAGACGCGCCTGTCCGATGTCGCGCGCAATGCTCTGAGCCCGTGCCCTGCCGTGCCCACGCTGTTCGAGGTGGTGGACGACGAATGACGCAACGCTGTTACCTCGACTGGAACGCAACCGCGCCGCTGCGTCCCGAGGCGCGCGATGCCATGATCGCCGCGATGGACGTGGTCGGAAATCCGTCGGCCGTCCATGCCGAGGGGCGCGCCGCGCGCGGGGCGGTGGAGCGTGCGCGCGCACAGGTCGCGGCGGCGCTGGGCGCGGACGGCGCCGATATCGTGTTCACTTCGGGGGCAACCGAGGCCGCGGCGCTGGCATTGGCCGGGCGCAGCCTGCACTGCGCCGAGATCGAACATGACGCCGTGCGGGCCTGGGCCGATCCGGTGCTGCCGGTCGCGGCCGATGGCCGGGTGGCGGTGTCGCAACCCGATTGCAGCACGCTGCAGCTCGCGAACTCCGAAACCGGGGTCGTGCAGACCCTGCCGGAGGGGT
This sequence comes from uncultured Alkalilacustris sp., assembly GCA_964564395.1. Taxonomy (GTDB): domain Bacteria; phylum Pseudomonadota; class Alphaproteobacteria; order Rhodobacterales; family Rhodobacteraceae; genus Alkalilacustris. Next base: position 1,380 of record CAZMBT010000140.1, on the reverse strand, counting down.
TGGCGGTGACGGACCTGACGCAGGCTTTCGGCAAGATCCCCTTCGCGTTCAACTGGCTGGGATGCGAAATGGGGTTTGTCTCGGCGCACAAGCTGGGTGGCCCCAAAGGTGTCGGTGCCCTGGTGTTGCGCCGCGGGACGGACCTTGCCGCACAGCTGCGCGGCGGCGGTCAGGAGATGGGCCGGCGCGCGGGCACCGAAAACGTCGCCGCCATCGCCGGTTTCGGTGCCGCCGCCGAAGCCGCGGCGCGGGATCTTGCCGACGGCATCTGGGAAAGCGTGGCGCAGATTAGAAATATTCTAGAGAATGCTCTGGCCGATGCGGCAGCCGGGATTATTTTTGTCGGACAGGACGCGCCGCGCCTGCCCAATACCAGCTGTTTCGCCGTCGAGGGCTGGAAGAGCGAGACGCAGGTCATGCGCATGGATCTGGAGGGCTTCGCCATCTCGGCGGGATCGGCGTGCGCGTCGGGCAAGGTGCGCACGGGGCGCGTGCCGCTGGCGATGGGGCTGACGCCCGCGCTCGCGTCGGGGGCGGTGCGGGTCTCGATCGGGCCGCGGACGCGAGAAGATGATGTGCTGCGCTTTGCCCGAGGATGGGCGGCGCACCTGGCGAAGGTGCGGGCACGTTCCGCCTGACGGCGCCGGGTTCGGTTTTTCGGGGTATCGCCCCGCGCTAACACGAAGGAAGGAGCAGAAGATGGCTGCACTGGACACCACCGAGGCCCCACGCGAGGGCGTGGACCGCGAGACCGTCGATACCGTCCGGTCCATGGCCGGCACCTACAAGCATGGCTGGTCGACCGATATCGAGATGGATTTCGCGCCGAAGGGTCTCGACGAGGATATCGTGCGCCTGATCTCGGACAAGAACGGTGAGCCCGAGTGGATGACGGAGTGGCGGCTGCAGGCCTACCGGCGCTGGCAGCAGATGGAAGAGCCGGACTGGGCGATGCTCGAGATCCCGCCGGTGGACTATCAGGAGCAGTATTACTACGCCAAGCCCAAGAGCATGACGGAGAAGCCGAAATCGCTCGACGAGGTCGACCCCAAGCTGCTCGAGACCTATGAAAAGCTCGGGATTCCGCTCAGGGAGCAGAAGATCCTCGCCGGGGTCGAGGGCGCCGAGGAGGCGCCCGCCGAGGGCCGCAAGGTCGCCGTCGACGCCGTGTTCGACTCCGTCAGCGTGGGTACCACCTTTCAGGACGAGCTTGCCAAGGCCGGGGTGATCTTCTGCCCGATTTCGGAGGCCATCGAGAAGTATCCCGAGCTGGTCAAGAAATATCTCGGCTCGGTCGTTCCGCAGAATGACAACTTCTTTGCCGGGCTCAACTCGGCGGTGTTCACCGACGGCTCCTTCGTCTATGTGCCGCCCGGCGTG
>CAZMBT010000139.1:0-5707 GCA_964564395.1 uncultured Alkalilacustris sp. | reverse complement strand
TATTCGGGTTGTCATCGACATTCACCTTGGCGATCTTGATCTTGCCGGAATACTGCTCCGACAGCTCTTCCAGGGCGGGGCCGATCTGCTTGCAGGGCCCGCACCATTCGGCCCAGAAATCGACGACGACGGGGACGTCCGACTGCTTCACCTCGGCATCGAACGTATCGTCGGTAACGGCAACGGTGGCCATGTTGTCTCACTCCTTGAACTCTGATGTTGCCGCTGAAGGTATGCGCCGGCCCGCAGGGGGTCAAGGGCGCCCGCCGCGCTCCAGCGCCGCGCGCACAAGATCGTGCGGCAATGTCATCAGCCGCGCGGAGCGGGTCCACAGCAGCGCGGTCTCCACCCGGCGCGGTGCGAATATCTGCTCCAGCGCCTGCGCATAGGCGCCCATCTGGCGCAACAGCCCCTCGGGCACGTCTTCGGGGCGGTCGGGCACCACGGCATTGGATTTGTAATCGACCGCCAGCACCCGCTCGGGCGTGATGACCAGCCGGTCGATCGTGCCCAGCATACGCTCCGTCCCCAGCGGCGCGGCGATGTCCACCTCGGCCAGCGTTCCGGGCGCGAAAAGGAAGGCGAGCGCGTCGGCGTCGAGCACCGCCCGCGCTTCGGTCAGCAGCGCATCGGCGGTGGCGGTATCGGCGGGATCGTCGCCGCCGGTCAGCAGATCGCGCGCCAGGTCGGGCCACCGGACGCGCGGCAGGCCGGGCAGATGCTCAAGAAGGCGATGAAGCTGCCGCCCGCGCCGGCGCGCCGACGTCTCGTCACCCGCGCCCGCCTCGCCCGGCAATGCCTTGGCCCCGCCCAGATCGGAGGGCGCCACGGGGGCCGGCGGCTCCACCGCTGCCGGCGCGGGCTGTGCGCTCCAGGCCGGCAGTGTCGCCGCTTTCGCGTCCGGGGCCGCGGCGGCGGCACGCGGCGCCGGCCAGTCCCCGATTTGCAGCCGCAGCCCTTCGCCGAGGGCGAAGTCCCGCGCGACCGCACCAGCTGCGTCGAGCCCGCCGCGAATGCGCTGATACCAGCAGGCAGGGTCATCGACCTCGCCGGCCGCCGCGACGATCAGCCAGGTCTCGGCGCGGGTCATCGCGACATAAAGAAGCCGCCCGTCCTCGGCCGCGCGGCGGTCGGCGGCGGCGTCGCGCGCATCATTGACCGCGGGCGGGCTATCCTGCGCGGGCGGTTTCCAGACCACATCGCCCGCCCCCAGCACCGCCAGCGCATCGCGGTCGCGCGGCCTGCGATTGGCCGTGTCGGGCAGGATGACGATCGGGGACTCCAGCCCCTTGGCGCCATGCACCGTCATCACACGGATGCGACCTCCGGCATTGTCGAGCTGGCGCTTGACCTCGACATCCTCGGTCTCCAGCCAGGTCAGGAACCCCGTCAGGCTGGGCACCGCGTTGCGCTCGAACGCCAGCGCCTGCGACAGCAGCGCGTCCATGCCCTCCTCGGCCTCCGGCCCCAGCCGCGCCAGAAGCCTGCGCCGCCCGTCATGGCGTGTCAGGACGCGCTCGATCAGTTCATAGGGGCGCAGGAAATCGGTCTGGTCGCGCAGATCCTCCAGCAGCGCGAGCGTCGGCGCGAAGTCGTCGCGGCGCGCGCGCAGCACGCTCCACAGATACCGCTTGCCCCGCCCATGCGCCAGATCGAAGAGCTGCGCCTCGCTCCAGCCCAGGAGCGGCGAGCGCAGCACCGCTGCCAGCGACAGATCGTCCTCGGGCGTGGCCAGAAACGCCAGCAGCGCCGCCAGATCGCGCACCGCCATCTCGGCACCCAGCTTGAGCCGGTCCGCCCCCGCGATGGCCAGCCCGCGCGCCTTGCACGCTCGGATCACCTCGGCAAACAGGGCCGAGCGCCGCTGAACCAGGACGAGGAAATCGCCCTCATGCACGGGGCGCGCACCGCCCTCGGCCCGGGCATCGGGCACTGCGACCCCGTCATCGATCATGCGGCGGATCTCATCGGCGATGCGCTGGGCAAGCTGCGCGCTGTGATGTGCATCGGTGACGATATCGACCGGGTCATGCCAGGCGCGATCCTCGGGCTTGGCCGAGGGGGGGACCGGCGGCCACAGATCGACCCGCCCCGGCATGTCCGCGTGAAAGGCGAGGTGCTTGACCTCCCCGCCCAACCCCTGCCCCCGCTCGGCATCGAAGGTCAGGTCAACCAGCCGCAGGATCGCCTGCGCAGAGCGGAAGGAATGTTCCAGTACCAGGCTTTGCAGCGGTGTTCCGATCTGTGCCAGCCGGGTCTCGAAATGGGCGTGCATGCGTTCGAACGCGTCCAGATCGGCGCCCTGGAAGGAATAGATGGACTGCTTGCGATCCCCGACGACGAACACTGTACGCCCACCTTCGCGCGCGCCCTCGCCGGCGGTGAATTCCCGCGTGAGCGCCTCGATCACGTCCCATTGCACCGGGCTGGTGTCCTGCGCCTCGTCGACGAGGATGTGATCGATGCCGCCATCGAGCTTGAACAAGACCCATTGCGCCACCGACGACTCGGCCAGAAGCGCGCGCGATCGCAGGATCAGGTCGTCAAAATCCAGCCATCCCGCTCGCGCCTTGCGCGCCGCGTATTCGGGCAGGAAGGTCGCCGCAAACCGATGCAGCGCGTGCGTCCGTTCGGCGGCCGCCAGCGCCAGCCGCCGCGGGCGCGCCGCCTCGACCCGCTGCATCAGCGCGTCCAACGCGTCGGCCTGCGCGCCGAGCCGTTCGCGCGTGGCCTTGGTGGGAAACTTTCCCTGCTTGGCCGCGAAGGGCGTCTTCGCCCCTGCGCCGTAAAGCAGGATTGCCTCAAGCTCAGGCAGCGCCGCCTCGGTCAGGCCCTGCGCGGCAAGTGCGCGCAGTCGGGGCGCCGCCTTCGCATCTGCGGGCGACCCCTGCGCCATCGCCGCCGCCACCCTGTCCAGAAGCGCACCCTCGCCGCCGGTGAACACATCGGCGCCAAGCCGCTTTGCGTCGAAGCCGCGCGGCAGGCCGAACAGCGCCAGCGCGCCGTCGTGGTCCAGCGGCGCGGCCAGCGCGCTCTGATGATGGACGATCTCGCGCGTCAGCGCCTCGAAATCCTCGCCCATATGCAGCCGCGCGACCGCATCCACGACATCGGCGGCGTCGCCATCGGCCATCTCCTCCACGATCTCGGCGCGCAGCAGTCGCGCCGCGCGGTCGTCCATCTCGCGAAACTGCGGCGTGATGCCCGCCTCCAGCGGAAAGCGCCGCAACAGCGCCGCGCAGAAGGAGTGAATGGTCTGGATCTTCAGCCCGCCCGGCGTCTCGATCGCCCGCGCGAACAGCCGGCGCGCGCGCGCCAGCGTGTCATCCTCGATCGGCCCCGCGACGCCCAGCCCGGCCAGCGCCGCGCGCAGCGCATCCGGGTCCAGCATCGCCCACCCTCCGAGCCGGGCAAAGAGGCGGTTCTGCATCTCGCTGGCGGCGGCCTTGGTGTAGGTCAGGCACAGGATGCGCTGCGGCGCCACCCCGTCGAGCAGAAGCCGCGCCACCCGGTCGGTCAGCACCCGTGTCTTGCCCGACCCGGCATTGGCCGAAAGCCAGGTGGACAGCTCCGGCTCCGCCGCCTGACGCTGACGTTCGCTTGCGCTGTCTGCGGCACTCATCCGACATCCTCCGGCTCTGGCGGGATGTTCATCTGCCATTCGCCGAAGCGCGCGAGATGATCATAATCCCCCTCGAAGCGGGTCTCGAAGACGGCACGGCGCGCCGCATAGCCCTGCTCGCGGCGCATGTAGCGCCCGATCAGGCGGTGCAGGTCCTGCCAGGTCTGCGCGGTCACGTCGGGCGTCAGCTCGGTGACGACGTCGCGCGGCGTGCTGCCAAGCCCGATATAGCTGATCCGCGCCACCTCGCGCGGGCCCAGCTCGGCAAAGCCGCCGCGTTCGGCCATCGCCGCCTCCAGCAGAAGCTGCTTTTCGAAATGCTCCTGCGCTTTCTGGCTTGGCGGCGTGCCGGTCTTGTAGTCGATTATATGCAAGCGGCCGTCGGGCAGCGCATCGATGCGGTCGGGCTTGGCCGTCAGCCGGAAATCGACCCCATCGAGGTCCAGCGCGCCGCGCTGTTCGACCAGGACGGGCGTGCCCTCACGGGCGGCCTCGCCGGCCAGGAAGCGCGCCGCCACCCGCTCAAGCCGGGCGCGCCACATGCGCCGGGCAAGGGGCCAGGGCACCTCCTGCGCGAGCACGGAATCGGCGATCTGCATGAGGTGGTCATGCGCCGCATCGGGCGCTTCGGGCGGATCGGAACGGATGAAGCGCTCGAACACCGCATGCATGACCGACCCGCGCAGCCGCGCATCCGGGTCCGGCCTCAGCGGATCGAGCGGCGCAAGCCCCAGAATGTTGCGCGCATAGATGGCATAGGGATCGCGGATCAGCCGGGTGATCGCCGTGACCGGCAGCGCACGGGGCCGCGCCGCAACCGGTGGGCGCGGCGCGGGGCGCGGCGCGGCGGGCAGCGGCACATAATCGGCCTCCAGCGCCTGCGCCATGTCAAGCCAGCGCGCGCCCCGCGCGCGCATGGCGTCCAGCGCCGCGTCACCGCCAGTCTGTGACAGGCCACCAAGCAGGTTCAGCAACCGGTTGAGCCAGCGCGACGGCACGGTCTGTGCCTCGGCATCGCGCACCGCACGGCTGAGCACGACCTCGGGCGCAGCGATCGCTTGCTGAAAATCATGCGCCGCAAGCCCGATCCGACGTTCCGGCAGCAGCAGCCCCGTATCGCTGCGCATCTGCCGGTTCAGCCAGGGATCGGGCGGCGCGGCCTGCGGCCAGGTGCCTTCGTTCAGCCCGCCCAGAATGACCAGCTCGGCGCCCTGCACGCGCGCCTCCAGCGTGCCCCAGATCCGGATATGCGGATGGGCCTGCACCGGCTCGCGCACCTCGCGCCCCTGCAGGATCGAGGTGAACAGCGCTGCGTAATCGGTGGCTGACAGCGCACCGCCATGATCCGCTTCGCGCTCCAGCTCCTCCATGACGAGGTGTGCGGCCTCCCCGGCCGCGTCGGCCCAGAGCGTGCCGCAGCCTGTGCCCGCATCCGGCCCGGCGGCGAGGCCCTCCGCCAGCGCCCGGTGGCGCGTGACATGCGCGCGCAGCGGCTGCGTGCCGTCCTCCACCGCCAGCCCCTCCAGATGCAACGCGAGCCACTCGGCCCAGCGCTGCACCCCGTCCTGCGGGCGCGTGGCCGCCCAGCGGCGCAGATCCGCAGCCGCCGGAAAGGTCGGACCATGGCGGCGCAGATGCAACTCCAGATCGCGTGTCCAGCGCAGGTGATCGCCCCGCCCCGATGCGCCATGCGTGACAGGGTGCTTCAGCAGGATCAGCAACAGTTCCGCGCTCAGCCGGCGGCCGAGCAGATCGGCCACGTGACGCAGGAACCGCCCCGGCGGCGACAAGGCAAGCGGTCGGCCGGCGCTGTCATCCGGGCGGATGCCCCATCGATCCAGCGCCGCGGTGACCTGGCGGGCAAGGTCGCGATCGGGGGTGATCAGCGCGGCGGACTGGCCGGTTTCGGCCGCCTGGCGCAGGCGCAGCGCGATGCAAAGCGCCTCTGCCCGGGGCGCCGGGGCCTCGATCAGCGTCATCTCGGCGGTCGCGCCCGCCAGATCGTGCAGCTCGCGCCCCTCCCGCATCCATTGATCCGTCACCGGCGCCGGCCGCAGCGCCAGTGACACCAGCCGGTTGCGCGCC
>CAZMBT010000138.1:0-5784 GCA_964564395.1 uncultured Alkalilacustris sp. | reverse complement strand
TCCACCGTGCAGAACTGGTACCCCGGTGACGAGGAGGGTCGCGGCGGCATCTACAACTTCGTGACCAAGCGCGCCGATTGCCGTGAGGATCGCGCCAAGGTGATGTGGACGCAGGTCGAGACCGGCTCCGCGATCACCTGGAAATACCCCTCCTGCATCCTGCGCGGCAATGACACCCAGGGCGAGTTCTACTCCATCGCCATCACCAACAACTGGCAGCAGGCCGATACCGGCACCAAGATGATCCATCTGGGCGAGCGCACCAAGAGCCGCATCGTGTCCAAGGGCATCAGTGCGGGACACGCGCAGAACACGTATCGCGGTCTTGTGTCGATGCATCCGAAGGCGAAGACCAGCCGCAATTTCACCCAGTGCGACAGCCTGCTGATCGGCGACCGCTGCGGCGCGCATACCGTCCCGTATATCGAGGTGAAGAATTCATCGAGCCGGGCCGAGCATGAGGCGACGACCTCCAAGGTGGATGACGACCAGCTCTTCTACTGCCGCTCGCGCGGGATCGGCGAGGAGGAAGCCGTGGCGCTGGTGGTGAACGGGTTCTGCAAGGAGGTGCTGCAGGAGCTGCCGATGGAATTCGCCATGGAGGCGCAGGCGCTGGTGGCGATCTCGCTGGAAGGATCGGTGGGGTGATCGGTCCGGGCGCGCCTTGGCCACATGGCGTGCCGTCCGCCGGTGATCCGCATCCAAGAATTTGCAACTGATGAGATGAACATGCTGGAAATCAAGAATCTGCACGCACAACTCGAGGACGATGCCGATGTAAAGATCCTCAATGGCGTTGATCTGAGCGTCGAGGCCGGCAAGGTGCATGCCGTAATGGGCCCCAACGGCTCGGGCAAGTCGACGCTGGCCTATGTGCTTTCGGGGCGTGACGGCTATGAGGTGACCGACGGCAGCGCCACACTGTTGGGCGAGAACATTCTCGACATGGAGCCCGAGGAACGCGCCACGGCCGGGCTGTTTCTGGCGTTCCAGTATCCCGTGGAGATTCCGGGCGTGGGCAACATGACCTTCCTGCGTGAGGCCGTGAATTCGCAGCGCAAGGCCCGCGGTCAGGACGAGATGTCGTCGGGCGACTTCCTCAAGCTGGTGCGCGAGAAGGCCAAGCAGCTCAAGATCGAGCCCGAGATGCTGAAGCGTCCGGTCAATACAGGCTTTTCCGGCGGCGAGAAAAAGCGCAACGAGATCCTGCACATGGCCATGCTCGAACCGAAGATGTGCGTGCTCGACGAAACCGATTCGGGCCTTGATGTCGATGCGATGAAGCTTGTGGCCGAAGGTGTGAACGCGCTGCGTTCGGCGGGCCGGGGCTTTCTGGTGATCACGCATTACCAGCGGCTTCTCAACCATATAAAGCCGGATGTGGTGCACATCATGTCCGAGGGGCGCATCGTCAAGACCGGCGGCCCCGAACTGGCGCTTGAGGTCGAGGAGAACGGCTACGGCGATATCCTGTCGGAGGTGGCCTGATGGCGATTCCGCAGGAAAAGAAGCGTGCGCTGAAACAGGAAGCGACGCAAGCCTGGCTCGGTGCGCGCGACCTGCCCGGTGGTGGCGCCTGGATCACCGCCGCGCGCGAGGAGGCGCTGGCGCGGGCGCGGGGGTTGACGCTGCCCAACCGGCGCGACGAGTACTGGAAATATACCCGACCCGATACGCTGACGGCGGATCAGGCCGAACCGGCGGCGCTGTTCGAGATCACCGACGAAGCGATGGTGTTCTCGCAGATCGACCGCCTGAAGCTGGTTTTCGTCGATGGCGTTTTCGATGCCGCGGCATCCGACGACCCGCAACTGGCGGGGCTGGAGATCGATCGGCTGGCCGAGGCGGGCGCCCGCGACATCCACTGGGCGAAGGAGTATTTCGGTCAGCTCGAAGCGGCGGGGCATGACCCGGTCGAGCGGCCGCTGGCGGCGCACAATACAGCCTTTGCCACCGATGGCGTGCTGATCCGGGCGACCGGCAAGGCACAAAAGCCCGTGTCGCTGATCTACCGGCGCAGCGCCGAGGATGCCGACCCGATCCTGCACCATGTGATCCGCGTGGAGCCAGGGGCGGAGCTGACAGTGCTTGAAAACGGCGGTGCCGGGGCGCGGTTCTCGCAGGTCATGGAAGTGGATGTGGCCGATGGCGGGCGGTTTCACCATGTGCGCACGCAGGGCCGCGACCACGAACGCCGCGCCGCGACCCACCTGTTCGCGCGCCTTGGCGAGAACAGCGTGGCCAAGTCCTTCACCCTGGTTGCGAATGGCCGCCTGACGCGCAACGAGGTGGTCGTCTGGCTGGAGGGCCGCAACGGTGTCGCGCATGTCGCCGGCGCTGCGCTGGGGGATGGGGATTTCCACGGCGACGATACCGTGTTCGTCACCCACAAGGCGCCCGACTGCGAGAGTCGGCAGGTCTTCAAGAAGGTGCTGCGCGGCGGCGCGACGGGGGTGTTTCAGGGCAAGATCCTCGTCAAGCAGCCGGCGCAGCTTACGGATGGCTATCAGATCAGCCAGGCGTTGCTGTTCGATGACACCAGCCAGTTCCTCGTCAAGCCCGAGCTGGAGATCTATGCCGACGACGTGAAGTGTTCGCACGGCTCGACCTCCGGCGAGATCGACCCGGATCACCTCTTCTACATGCGCGCGCGCGGCATCCCGCAGGACGAGGCCGAGGCGTTGCTGGTTCAGGCCTTCATCGCCGAGGCGATCGAGGAGATCGAGGACGATGCGCTGTCCGAAGACATCCGGACCCGCCTGGCGGGCTGGCTGGCGCGGCACCGCGGCTGAGAGCGATGACCGTGGCCGAATGACGCTGACTGCCGATATCCTGCGCAGTTACAGGGCGCCGCGCCGGGTGGTGCGGCGCCTTCTGGATGACGGCCCGCGCGAGGATCGTGCGCTCATGCATCTGATGCTGGGGTGCGCGCTGATCTTCGTTGCGCAATGGCCGCGGCTTGCCCGCGAGGCGCATCTGTCGAACGAGGTGCCGCTGTCGGGGCTGCTGGCGGGGGCGCTGTTCGGTTGGCTGTTCGTCGCGCCTTTGCTGTTTTACGGCTTCGCGGCGATGCTGCATGGTCTGATGCGCCTGCGGCGCCGGCGCAGCACGATGTATTCGGCACGGGCCGTGACCTTCTGGTCGCTTCTGGCGGTCAGCCCGCTCTGGCTGGTCAACGGCCTTCTGGTCGCGGCGGCTGGTCCGGGCGGCGTGGTTGCGGTCGTCGGGATCGGCGTGCTCGCGCTATTCTTCTATTTCCTGATCAGCGGATTGCGCGAAGCCGCTCTTGAGCCTGCGGGCGGCGCGGCGTAGGGAAGGCGCATGGACACACCGCGCGCATTCCTGACCGATCTGCTGCGCCAGTCGCTGCGCGATCCGCGTGCGGCTGCGAGGCGGGTCATGGCCATCGATCTGCCGCCCGCCTCTCGCTGGGAGGCGCTGGCGCTTGTCGTCATCCTCAGCGCCATGGTCGGGCAGATCAGCATTCTGCTGATGACCGGCGAGCTGACCGCGCCGGGACTTCTGGGCACGCCGCTGCAATCGGTGGTGATCCAGGGGGCCGTGCTTCTTGTGATGGTGCAGGCCATCTACCATGTCGGACGCGCCCTTGGCGGAACCGGAGAGTTCGGTCAGGCCCTGCTTCTGGTCAGCTGGCTGCAATGCGTCATGATCGGGGCCCAGATCCTGCAGATCCTCGCAATGACGATCATGCCGCCGCTGGCGGGGCTGATCGGCGTTGCCGGCATGGTTCTTTTCATCTGGCTGCTGACGAATTTCATTGCCGAATTACATGGTTTCCCGTCGCTGGGGCGTGTCTTTGCCATGATCCTCGCGACAGCCTTCGCACTGGCGTTCGTGGCGGCAGTGGTCATGGGCATTTTGGGAATTCAACCGCCCGGAGATATGTGAGCCATGTATGATGTCGAGGCAATACGCGCCGATTTCCCGATCCTGTCGCGGACGGTGAATGACCGGCCGCTGGTGTATCTGGACAACGGCGCCTCGGCACAGAAGCCGCGAGCGGTCATCGATGCGGTGACGCGGGCCTATTCGCATGAGTACTCCAATGTGCATCGCGGGCTTCACCATCTGTCCAATCTGGCGACCGAGAATTACGAGGCGGTGCGCGGGATCATCGCGCGATTCCTCAACGCGCCGCATGAGGACGAGATCGTGTTCACCTCGGGCACGACCGAAGGCATCAATCTGGTCGCGCATGGCTGGGCGATGCCGCGCTTCGAGCCGGGTGATGAGGTGGTGCTGTCGATCATGGAGCACCACGCCAATATCGTGCCGTGGCATTTTCTGCGCGAAAGGCAGGGCGTCGTCCTGCGCTGGGTGGAGACACGGGCTGATGGCAGTCTCGACCCCGAGGCAGTCATCGACGCCATCGGTTCGCGCACGAAGCTGGTCGCCGTGACACATATGTCCAATGTTCTGGGCACTCAGGTGGATGTGGGCGCCATTTGCGACGGCGCGCGCGCCAAGGGGGTGCCGGTGCTTGTGGATGGCTCGCAGGCGGCGGTGCATATGCCCGTGGATATCGCGGCGCTGGGCTGTGACTTTTACGCCATCACCGGTCACAAGCTTTATGGCCCCACCGGCTCCGGGGCGATCTGGATCTCGCGCGATCGCATGGCGCAGATGCGTCCCTTCATCGGGGGCGGCGACATGATCCGGGAGGTCACCCGCGATCATGTGACCTACAACGATCCGCCGATGAAATTCGAGGCGGGTACGCCGGGCTTTGTCCAGCAGATCGGGCTCGGTGTGGCGCTGGAATACATGATGGCGCTCGGAATGGAGAATGTCGCGGCCCATGAAGCGCGCCTGCGCGAGTATGCGCAGGACAGGCTGACCGGGCTGAACTGGCTCAACCTGCAGGGCAATGCGCCGCAGAAGGGCGCGATCTTCTCCTTCACGCTCGACGGGGCGGCGCATGCGCATGATATCTCCACCGTGCTCGACAAGAAGGGCGTCGCGGTTCGGGCGGGGCATCATTGCGCGCAGCCCCTGATGGAGCATCTCGGCGTCACCGCGACCTGCCGGGCCTCCTTCGGGATGTACAACACCGTTGAAGAGGTCGATGCGCTCGTCGAGGCGTTGGAGCTGTGCCACGAGCTATTCGCCTGATCGGACTGTCGCTGCGTGACCAGTCATGTCGGTTCTGGAACATTTCCGCGCGCGGCGTTACTGTCCGCGCGAAGCAACTGCATACGGATCCGACATGACCCTGAAAACCCAGGCCGATGAGATTTCGGAGATCGCCTTCGGCTTCATGGCCTCGAAAGCGCTGTTTGCGGCGCTGCACTTCGAAGCCTTCACGCATCTCGCCGGCGGGCGGAAAACGGCGGTAGAACTCGGCGCGGTGACGGGGCTGCACCCCGACCGCGCGCTGACGCTGCTGACCGCACTGGCGGGACAGGGACTGGTGGGGGTGGAGGAGGGGCGCTTCTTCAACTCCCCGGCGGCGGATGCCTTTCTGGTGAAGGGCGCGAAGTACGATTTCGGCGATTATCTGCGTCTGCAGGTCGGCAAGCAGATGTACGGGTTGCTCGACCAGATCGATGCGGCCCTCGAGAACAAGCTGCCCGAGGGGGCGACCGGCTCCTATGCCGACTGGTTTGACGATCCCGAACAGGCGCGGCTCTACTCCGAAAGTCAGCATGCCGGGTCGCTGGGCCCCGCGCGACAGCTCGCGCGGCGCGTGGATCTGAGCGGTGCGCGCCGGATGCTGGATGTCGGCGGCGGGACCGGCGCCTTTGCGATCACGCTGTGCCAGGC
>CAZMBT010000137.1:0-5826 GCA_964564395.1 uncultured Alkalilacustris sp. | reverse complement strand
TGCCGCACAGGCACTCATAGTCCTTGATCGGCCCGAAGATGCGCGCACAGAACAGGCCGTCACGCTCGGGCTTGAAGGTGCGGTAGTTGATCGTCTCGGGCTTCTTGATCTCGCCGTAAGACCAGCTGAGGATCCGTTCCGGAGAAGCGAGAGAGATCTTGATCTCGTCGAACGACTTGGCGGCCGGCACCGGGTTGAACGGGTTTGGGGTGAGTTCCTGATTCATTTTCAGATCCTTGAGACGGAATTCGCGGAGAAGTGCATCGGGCCGGAGGGCCCGCCCCCGTCGCGGCGCAGTGCGCGCGAGACGAGGTGCGGGCGTTCGGCGGTCAATCCTCCTCCGAGTCCTCGAGTTCCATATTGAGGCCGAGTCCGCGCACTTCCTTGACCAGCACGTTGAAGCTTTCGGGGATACCGGCCTCGAAATTGTCCTCGCCCTTGACGATGGACTCGTAGACCTTGGTGCGCCCGGCCACGTCGTCGGACTTCACCGTCAGCATCTCCTGCAGCGTGTAGGCCGCGCCATACGCCTCCAGCGCCCAGACCTCCATCTCGCCCAGACGCTGGCCACCGAACTGCGCCTTGCCGCCGAGCGGCTGCTGGGTGACCAGGCTGTAGGGACCGGTGGAACGGGCGTGCAGCTTGTCGTCGACCAGGTGGTGCAGCTTGAGCATGTACTTGATGCCCACCGTCACCGGCCTTGCGAACGCCTCGCCGGTGCGGCCATCGAAGACGACCGACTGGCCCGACTCATCGAAACCGGCGCGCTTGAGCGCATCATTCACGTCGCTCTCCTTGGCCCCGTCGAAGACGGGCGTGGCAATGGGCACGCCTTCGCGCACGGTATCGGCGGATTCGATGAGCGCGGCGTCCTCCATCTCCTCGAACGCGTCGCCATAGACGTCGTCGCCATAGGCGATGCGCATGGCCTCGCGCACCTCGGACAGATCGCCCGAGCGGCGATAGGCCTGCAGCGCCTCGTCGATCTTGACGCCGAGGCCGCGCGCCGCCCAGCCCATATGCGTCTCGAGAATCTGGCCGACATTCATCCGTGACGGCACGCCCAGCGGATTGAGCACGAAGTCAACCGGTGTCCCGTCTTCGAGGAACGGCATGTCCTCCACCGGCACAACCTTGGAGATGACACCCTTGTTGCCGTGACGCCCGGCCACCTTGTCACCCGCCTGCAGCTTGCGCTTGATGGCGACGAAGACTTTGACCATCTTCATCACCCCCGGAGGCATGTCGTCGCCGCGCCGGACCTTCTCGACCTTGTCCTCGAAGCGGGCCTCGAGCGCGCGCTTCTGCGCGTCGTACTGCGCGTTGAGCGCCTCGACCGCCTGCGCATCCGCCTCGCCCTCGAGCGCGAGCTGCCACCACTGCCCGCGCGACAATGACGCGAGAAGCTCCTCGGTGATCTCCGAACCGGCCTTGACGCCTTTCGGCCCCTTCACCGCGGTCTTGCCCAGAATGACCCGCTTGAGGCGGTTGTAGATGTTGCGCTCCAGGATCTCGAGCTCGTCGTCGCGGTCGCGTGACAGCCGCTCGACCTCCTCGCGCTCGATCTGCAGCGCGCGCTCATCCTTGTCGACACCATGGCGGTTGAAGACACGCACCTCGACAATGGTGCCGTAGGCCCCCGGCGGCATGCGCAGGGAGGTGTCGCGAACATCCGATGCCTTCTCGCCGAAGATCGCGCGCAGCAGCTTCTCTTCCGGCGTCATGGGCGACTCGCCCTTGGGCGTGATCTTGCCCACCAGGATATCGCCGGCCTGCACCTCGGCGCCGATATAGACGATGCCCGCCTCGTCGAGGTTGCGCAGCGCCTCCTCGCCGACATTGGGAATGTCGCGGGTGATCTCCTCGGGCCCGAGCTTGGTGTCCCGCGCCGCCACCTCGTACTCGTCGATATGGATCGAGGTGAACACATCGTCGCGCAGGATACGCTCGGAGATCAGGATCGAGTCCTCGAAGTTGTACCCGTTCCACGGCATGAAGGCGGTCACGACATTGCGCCCCAGCGCCAGCTCGCCCATGTCGGTGGCCGGACCGTCGGCGATCACCTCGCCCTTCTTCACGGCATCACCCACACGCACCAGCGGACGCTGGTTGATGCAGCTCGACGCGTTGGACCGGGTGAACTTGCGCAGCCGGTAGATGTCGACTCCGGCTTCGCGGGCATCCAGATCCTCGGTCACCCGCACGACGATCCGTGTGCCGTCGATCTGGTCCACCACGCCGGCGCGCCGCGCCTGAATCGCGGCACCCGAGTCGCGCGCGACGACCCCTTCGATCCCGGTGCCGATGAAGGGCGCCTCGGATTGCAGCAGCGGGACCGCCTGCCGCATCATGTTGGAGCCCATCAGCGCGCGGTTGGCGTCGTCGTTCTCGAGGAACGGGATCAGCGATGCCGCGACCGAAACCAGCTGCTTGGGCGACACGTCGATCAGATCCACCGCATTGGCCGGGTTGAGCATGAATTCGCCGGCCTTGCGGGTCGAGACCAGCTCATTGACGAACCGGCCCTGCTCGTCGAGCTGGGCGTTGGCCTGCGCGATGGTATGACGCATCTCCTCGGTGGCCGAGATATAGACGACCTCATCGGTCACCTGCCCGTCCACGACCCTGCGATAAGGTGTTTCGATGAAGCCGTACTTGTTGACGCGCGCGAATGTCGCAAGGCTGTTGATGAGCCCGATATTCTGACCTTCCGGCGTCTCGATGGGGCACATGCGACCGTAATGCGTGGGGTGCACGTCGCGAACCTCGAAGCCGGCGCGCTCGCGCGTCAGCCCGCCCGGCCCCAGCGCCGAAAGCCGGCGCTTGTGCGTGACCTCCGACAGCGGGTTGGTCTGGTCCATGAACTGCGACAGCTGCGACGAGCCGAAGAATTCGCGCACCGCGGCCGCCGCCGGTTTGGCATTGATAAGATCCTGCGGCATGACCGTGTCGATCTCGACCGACGACATGCGCTCCTTGATCGCGCGCTCCATGCGCAAGAGCCCGACGCGATACTGATTTTCCATCAGCTCGCCGACCGAGCGCACGCGCCGGTTGCCCAGATGGTCGATATCGTCGATCTCGCCCTTGCCGTCGCGCAGTTCCACCAGCCCACGGATACAGGCCACGATATCCTCACGGCGCAGGGTGCGCTGTGTATCCGGTGCGTCCAGATCGAGGCGCATGTTCATCTTCACGCGGCCCACCGCCGACAGATCATAGCGATCCGCATCGAAGAACATCGCATCGAACAGCGCCTCTGCGGCCTCCACGGTCGGCGGCTCGCCCGGGCGCATGACCCGGTAGATGTCCATGAGCGCGCCTTCGCGGTCCATGTTCTTGTCGACGGCCATCGTGTTGCGGATATAGGGGCCGACATTCACACCATCGATGTCCAGAACCGGGATGTCGGTCACGTCATTGTCCAGCAGCGTCTTGAGCGTGCCGCCGGTGACCTCGCCGTCCTTGTCGACCTCCCAGGTCAGCTCGTCGCCGGCTTCCACCCAGATCTCGCCGGTTTCCTCGTTGATGATATCACGCGCCGCGAAGCGGCCCACGATCTGGTCGAACGGAACCAGAAGCTCGGTCACCTCGCCCTCGTCGATGAGCTTCTTGACCATGCGCGGCGTCATCTTGTCGCCGGCCTTGCAGATGACCTCGCCACTCGCCGCGTCGACAAGATCGGTGGTCGGCCGCGTGCCACGGACGCGGTCGGGGAAGAACTTCGTCACCCAGCCGCGGTTCTTCTCCAGCCGGAAGCCGACCGTGTCATAGTAGGCATTCATGATGCCTTCCTGGTCGAGGCCGAGCGCGTAAAGCAGGGTGGTCACCGGCAGCTTGCGCTTGCGGTCGATCCGCGCATGCACGATGTCCTTGGGATCGAATTCGAAATCCAGCCAGGAGCCGCGGTAGGGAATGATCCGGCAGGTGAACAGAAGCTTGCCCGAGGAATGCGTCTTGCCCTTGTCGTGATCGAAGAACACACCGGGCGAACGATGCATCTGGCTGACGACGACGCGCTCGGTTCCGTTGACGACGAAGGTCCCGGTCCCCGTCATCAGCGGCATGTCACCCATGTAGACATCCTGCTCCTTGATGTCCTTCACCGAGCGCGCGCCCGTGTCCTCGTCGGTGTCGAACACGATGAGCCGCAGCGTCACCTTCAGCGGTGCGGCATAGGTCATGTCGCGCTGCAGACACTCCTCGACATCGTATTTCGGCTTCTCGAGGCTGTAGCTGACGAATTCCAGCGTTGCCGTCTCATTGAAATCCTTGATCGGAAACACCGACTGGAAAACGCCATTGATGCCCTCGCCGTCCGCGGGCTGCGGGCCATCGCCTGAGCGCAGGAAGAGGTCGTAGGAGGATTTCTGAACCTGAATGAGGTTCGGCATTTCCTGCACTTCGCGGATCTTGCCAAAGAGTTTGCGAATGCGCTTCTGGCCGAGAAAAGTTTGCGCCATGCTCCTGATCACCTTTCATTCTTTCGCCGATGCGCGCGCCGTCGGGCTCCGGCCGCGCACCGTTTGCGAAACGGGGTGAGGCTCCATTCCTGCCAACCGTCCCACCGGTCGACTCCCGAGCCTGCACGCTGCCCCTGGACAAGGCTCCGGGTCCGCGAAGCCCTGTCCGAAAGCAGCTGAGGCTGGACCCGGCAAACCCGGATCCAGCCCACTGTCACCTGCCGGGGCCACTCGTGCCCCGGTCGGTCATCACTTCAGCTCGATCTTGGCACCAGCCTCTTCGAGCTTGGTCTTCATCTCCTCGGCCTCTGCCTTGGGCGCGCCTTCCTTGATGGCCTTCCCACCGGCTTCGACCAGCTCCTTGGCCTCCTTGAGGCCCAGCCCGGTGATGGCGCGCACTTCCTTGATCACGTTGATCTTCTTGGCGCCGGCATCGACCAGGATCACGTCGAACTCGGTCTGCTCCTCGGCTGCTTCGGCAGCCTCGCCGCCGGCCGGGCCGGCCATCATCACGGCGCCGCCCGCTGCGGGCTCGATGCCGTATTCATCCTTGAGGATGGTCTTGAGTTCCTGAGCCTCGAGCAGTGTGAGGTTCACGATTTCTTCAGCAAGTTTCTTCAGATCAGCCATTTTTCCGTTTCCGTTCTGTCAGGTGTGTTCCAGCGTGCGCCGCGATGGCGCCACGAATGCCTCACGATGCTCAGGCGGCTTCCCGCTCCTCGAGTGTGGAGAGGATGCCGGCGATGTTCGAAGCAGGTGCGCCAATGGCCCCGGCGATGTTCGAAGCCGGTGCGCCGATGCATCCCGCGATGGAGGCAATGAGCTCCTCGCGCGATGGCATTGCGGCAACGGACTTCACGCCGTCGCGGTCCAGAGCCGCCTCGCCCATGGCCCCGCCAAGGATCTCGAACTTCTTGTTCTCCTTGGCGAACTCCTCGGCCACCTTCGCCGCGGCGACGGGGTCCTCGGAATAGGCGAGCACGGTCATGCCCGACAGAAGGTCTGAAATGCCCTGGCAGGGCTTTCCTTCGAGGGCGATCCTGGCGAGCCTGTTCTTGGCAACACGCACGGCCCCGCCCGCATCACGCATCATCGCGCGCAGGGTCTGCATCTCGGCAACCGTGAGGCCTTCGTAGTGCGCGACCACGACCACGCCAGAGCTTTCGAAGATCTGGCCGAGTTCCTCGACCACTTTCTCTTTCTGGGCTCTATCCACAGTTTCACTCCAAGTTTGGGGGCATGGCCCCCGGCTCAGTTGCGCCCCGCGATCCCGCGGGGCAGTCGGGTCCGTATCAGGGTCCCGAGGCCAAGACCGCCCGGGGCAAGGCCCGGGAAATCCGTCTCGTTCCCCATCTCGGGCAGG
>CAZMBT010000136.1:0-5830 GCA_964564395.1 uncultured Alkalilacustris sp. | reverse complement strand
TCGCCGCCGGGGACAAGATCCTCTACACGACGGGGCGGCTGACCTCGGAGATGGTGATCAAGACCGCGCTGATGGGGATACCGGTGCTCGCCTCGCGGTCGGGCTTCACCGCATGGGGGGTCGAGATCGCGCGCGAGGTGGGCCTGACGCTGATCGGTCGGCTGCGCGGACAGCGGTTCGTCTACCTTTCGGGCGAGGAGCGGCTGATCCGCGACGCCGATCCGGCCGCGCAGCCCGAGGAGGGGCGCAGGCATCGCCGCAAGGGGGAAGCGCATGGCTGACGGCAAGATTCCGGGCGTGATCCTTGCCGGCGGCAGCGCGACGCGCATGGGCGGGGGCGACAAGGGGATGCTGCTGCTGGGCGGGCGGCGCCTGATCGACCGGGTGATCGCGCGGCTGTCGACCCAGTGCGGGCCGCTGGCGCTGAACGCGAACGGCGATCCGGGGCGGTTCGCGGCGCTTGGACTGCCGGTTCTGGCTGACACGGTGGAGGGGCTGCCCGGCCCGCTGGCCGGGGTGCTGGCGGGGCTGGACTGGGCGGCGGCGCTGGGGGCGTCGCACATCGTCACCGCCGCCGCCGACACGCCGTTTCCGCCCGTGGATCTGGTCGCGCGGCTGCAGGATGCGGCGCGCGAGGCCGGCACCCCCATCGGGCTGGCCGCGACGCGCGACGCGCAGGGTTGCCTGCGCCGGCATCCGACCTTTGGCCTGTGGCCCGTGGCGCTGCGCGAGGATCTGCGCGCGGCGCTGTCGCAGGGCATGCGCAAGGTGGTGCTCTGGACCGACCGGCACGGCGCGGCCTGCGCCGAGTTCGACGCCGACGGACTCGATCCGTTCTTCAATGTGAACACCCCCGAGGACATGGCGCAGGCGCAGCGCCTGCTGGCGCGCGGTGTGGCATGAGACTTTATGGCGTGACGGGTTGGAAGAACTCGGGCAAGACCGGGTTGATGGAGCGTCTGGTGGCCGAGTTCGACCGCCGCGGTCTGGTCGTGTCCACTGTCAAGCATGCGCATCACGCCGTCGATCTGGATGAGCCCGGCCGCGACAGCCATCGCCACCGTGAGGCCGGCGCGCGCGAGGTGATCCTGGCGTCGCCGCGGCGCTGGGCGCTGATGCACGAACTTCGCGGCGCCCCGGAACCGGCGCTCGCGGATCTTCTGGCGCGGCTCTCGCCCTGCGATCTGGTGCTGATCGAGGGGTTCAAGTCCGCGCCGCATCCCAAGATCGAGACCCACCGCGCCGCGACGGGACAGCCGCCCATGGCGTTTCGGGCGCCCGGCATCCGGGCGGTCGCATCGGACGCGCCGCATCCCGAGCTGACCTGCCCGCGCTTCGATCTGGACGCGACGGCCGAGATTGCCGATTTTATCGAAGCCGAGGCCGGGCCGTGACCTTCGATAGCGTCGTCATCGTCGATTGGTCCGCAGCCTCCGCGCCCAGCCCGGCGCGCCCCAGCGCCGACGCGATCTGGATCGGAGAAGCGCGCGGCGGAGTGGCCGAGAGCAGCTATCTGCGGACTCGCGCGGCCGCCGAGGCGTGGCTGCGCGCGCGCATCGCTACGGCACGGCGGAACGGCGAGCGCCTGCTGGTAGGCGCGGATTTCGCGTTCGGCTATCCGGCGGGCTTCGCGCAGGTGCTGACGGGTCGTGCCGAGGCGCTCGCGGTGTGGGAGTGGCTTGCCGGAGAAGTCACTGAAGGGCCGGGAAACAGCAATGACCGTTTCGAGGTCGCGGCACGGATGAATCGGGCCTTTCCGGGGCTCGGCCCGTTCTGGTTCAACCCGAAGTCGCACGACATTCCCGATCTGCCGCGCAAGGGCAGCATGCGCCATGGCTACGGCGCGCTCGCGCAGATGCGCGAGGTGGACGGGCGCGCAAAGGGCGCGCAGTCGGTCTGGAAGCTTGGCGGGGCGGGGTCGGTTGGTTCGCAGGTGCTGACAGGGCTGCCCGTGCTGTGGCGGCTGCGCGCGCAGGGCGGCGTCGCGGTCTGGCCGTTCGAGCCGTGGGACGGCGCGCCCGTGGTGCTGGCGGAGGTTTTCCCGTCGCTGCTTGCCTCTGAGGTCGCTGCGCTGATCCCCTCGGGGAGGCGCAAGAATGACGCTCCGGTCAAGGACGATGTTCAGGTGCGTCTGCTGGCGCTGGTGCTTGCGCGGCTCGGAGAATCAGGGGCGATCGACTCGCTGTTTGCGCCCGGCGCGCCCGACGAGATCCTGCGCGAGGAGGGCTGGACCCTCGGCGTCGGCAGCGAAGAACTCCTGCAAGACGCAGCCCGCGAGGTTGGCGAGGCGGCGTTGCCGAATCGCCCCGCCGCTTCGGCACCGGTCGAGCCGCCCCGATTGCGCGACGATTGTTTCGCCCTGCCGCAGGGGGTGCGCTGGGTGCCCGTCGATACGGCGCTGCAGCGGTTGCGCGCGGCGCTGCATCCGCTCACCGGCACGCTGGACCTGCCGACTGGCGACGCGGACGGGCATGTGCTGGCGCAGGACGTGCCGGCGGCGCGGTCGCATCCGCCCGCGCCGAACGCCGCCGTCGATGGCTATGGCTTTGCATATGCCGCCACCGGCGGCGGCGTGCAGCGGCTGTCGCTGGTCGATGGGCGCGCGGCCGCCGGACAGCCCTATCGTCAAGAGGTGCCTGCTGGCACGGCCATTCGCATCCTGACCGGGGCCAGCCTGCCCGACGGGGTCGATACCGTCATCCTCGAGGAGGACACGGCGCTGGACGGCGCCGCCATCGTCTTTGACGGCCCGGTGCGGCGCGGGGCGAATACCCGCGAGGCCGGCGAGGATGTCGTGGCGGGCACCCCGGCGCTGCGTGCCGGTCGGCGTCTGACGCCGCCCGATCTCGCGCTCCTGTCGGCGCTGGGGGTGGGCGAGGTCGCCGTGCATCGGCGGTTGCGTGTGGCGGTGCTTTCGACCGGCGATGAACTGGTCGCAGCCCCCGCAGCCGACACCCCGCCCGACCGCATCCACGACGCCAACCGCCCGATGCTGCGTGCGCTGGCGGCGCGCTGGGGGTTCGATGCGGTGGATCTGGGCTGCCAGCCCGATGACCCGCAGGCCATCGCGGCGGCGCTGGATCGCGGTGCTGCATCCGCGGATGCGGTGCTGGTCTCGGGCGGCGCATCGGCCGGAGACGAGGACCATGTCTCGCGCCTGCTGCGTGCGCGGGGGCATCTGTCGAGCTGGCGCATCGCGCTCAAGCCCGGCCGGCCGCTGGCGCTGGCGATGTGGGACGGCACCCCGGTCTTCGGCCTGCCGGGCAACCCGGTGGCGGCGTTCGTCTGTGCGCTGATCTTCGCGCGTCCGGCGCTGTCGCTGCTGGCCGGCGCGGGCTGGGTCGAGGCGCGCGGCTTCGATGTTGCCGCCGCCTTCAGCAAGGACAAGAAGCCGGGCCGGCGCGAATACCTGCGCGCACGTCTCGACGCGCAGGGGCGCGCAGAGGTCTTCGCCTCCGAAGGGTCGGGCCGCATCAGCGGGCTGAGCTGGGCCACGGGGCTGGTGGAACTGCCCGATGCGGCCTGCACCGTGCGGCCGGGCACGCGCGTGCGGTACTTCCCATTCGCGGAATTCGGCATCGCCTGAGCGCGGGCCTGCGTCGTTCAGGCGCGCCGGATCAGGTAGATCTGGCTGTCGCCGTCCATGTCGGTGGCGACCAGCGCATGCCCCGACTCGGTGCAGAAATGGGGGATATCCACCACCGCCGCGGGGTCGGTGGCGCTGACGCGCAGCACTTCGCCGGGCGCCATGGCCTTGAGCCGCTTGCGTGCCTTGAGCACCGGCAGCGGGCACAGCAGCCCGCGCGCGTCGAGTTCCTGATCCCAGGTCATGCCGGGGCAGATAAGCGGGCGGGCCGGCGCTGTCCATGCCCTGACCGGCGGGTCAGAACCATTGGCCCGGCTCCATCAGCCCCAGCTCCAGCAACTGCCCCGAATGCCATTGGAACGGGATCGAATTGTGCCATGTGAAGCTGTCGATATCGAAGGCCGAGCCGGGATTCGTCCGCAGCGCCTTCGCGGCACGGAACGACGCGATCACCGCCGTCAGGTTGTTGTGCCACGGGCAGGCATAGGTGTTGTATTCCTCGATGTTGAATCGATGGTCGGGCAAGAGTTCCAGCCCGGGCTGCGCGCGAAACAGGGCGATCCGGTCGATGCGACGGGCGGGTTTCGCAATATGCTCCTCGAACCGCCAGCGGATGCCGCCGAAGAAGTCGAGCTGACGCTCCATCGGGTGGCCATGCGGCCCGCCCGGACGCCCGAGCGCAAAATACCCGGTCCGGTCGAGATGCGCGTCATCGAGCGCGACGCCGCGCGGCGCCGTCTGCAGATCGCCCGCGTAGAGGTCGATCACGAAGGTCAGCATGGCGTCGCGGCGCTCCTCGCCGTGAAAGCTCAGCATCTCGCCGACGCTGCGCGTCTCGCAGAACGGGTGAAACAGGTATTCGGCGTTGAAGCAGTAGTGAATCCACACCCCCGGCGCGGCGGCGATGATGCGGTTCACGGCATTCGGGACCGCGCCCTCGGCGCGCGTGTCATATGCAACGAGATGCAGCCTGTCGCCCTGTTCGGCGGGTGGGGATTGGCGCTTCGGGGCGAAGACGATGATGGCGCGAAAGCCTCGGGCCTGCAGATGGCGGATGGTGCTGTCCTGCTCCACCGTGTCCTCGGCGAACATCAGCGCGACGGGCCCGCGCGCCAGCGCGGCGCGTGATGTGGCGAGAAAGCGGCTCAGGCTGTCGTGACGCTGCATTGCGCCTTGTCCATGCGATCTTCGTAATCCGCGCATCGTCGTTCAGCCGGCACGGCATTGCAAGCGTGCAGCCGCTGGCCGGACATTGCGGCGCACGCGGCCATGGTGTATCCGGCGCCTGCCGGGCAGGAGGGCGCAGATGGCCGATCCGAAGAAGCTGTTCATTCGAACCTATGGCTGTCAGATGAACGTGTATGACAGCGAGCGCATGGCCGAGGCCATGGGCGCGCAGGGCTATGTGAACGTGGACCGGCCCGAGGAAGCCGACATGATCCTGCTCAACACCTGCCATATCCGCGAGAAGGCCGCCGAGAAGGTCTATTCCGAGCTTGGCCGGCTCAAGCCGCTGAAGGCCGCGAACCCCGAGCTGAAGATCGGCGTGGCCGGCTGCGTCGCGCAGGCCGAGGGCGAGGAGATCATGCGCCGCCAGCCCGCCGTGGACATGGTCGTCGGACCGCAAAGCTATCACCGCCTGCCGCAGATGGAGACGCGCGCGCGCGCCGGCCTGCCCAGCGTGGAGACCGGGTTGGCCGAGGACAAGTTCGACCACCTGCCGGGGCGCCCGACGCCCGCGGCGCGGCCCAGCGCCTTTCTCACGGTGCAGGAAGGCTGCGACAAGTTTTGTGCCTTCTGTGTGGTGCCGTATACCCGTGGCGCGGAAGTCAGCCGCCCCGTCACGCGCGTACTGGACGAAGCGCGCGCGCTGGTCGGGCGCGGCGTGCGCGAGGTCACCCTGCTGGGTCAGAACGTCAACGCCTATCACGGCGCGGCGGAAGACGGCGAATGGGGGCTGGCGCAGCTGATCCGCGCCCTGGCCGGGATCGACGGGCTGGAGCGGATCCGCTACACCACGTCGCATCCCAATGACATGACCGACGATCTGATCGCCGCGCATGGCGATTGCGCCAAGCTGATGCCCTATCTGCACCTTCCGGTGCAGTCGGGATCGGATCGCATTCTCAAGGCGATGAACCGCAAGCACACCGCCGAAGGGTACCTGCGCATCATCGAACGCCTGCGCGCGGTGCGGCCCGATATCCTGATCTCGGGCGATTTCATCGTCGGGTTTCCGGGCGA
>CAZMBT010000135.1:0-5872 GCA_964564395.1 uncultured Alkalilacustris sp. | reverse complement strand
TAGGTCATGTCGATCTCGCCACCCTCGGCGGCGGCGATCCAGGCCGACGGGTCGGTGCCTAGGTCGGAAAACTCGATGCGGTCCAGATAGCCGCCATCCTCGCCGCCCCACCAGTCATGGTCGGTGTTCTTGACCAGCACGGCGCGAATGCCCGTCTCGTAGCTTTCGGGCAGGAAGGGGCCGGTACCGATGGGCTGATCGACCGGATTGCCGCCCGTGAAGGACCGGTGCACCACGGCCGCCGGGTAGTCGGCGACGCCCACCATGATCGTGATGTCCGGGCTGCTCAGGTGCAGTTTGACGGTGTGGTCGTCCACGACCTCCACCGCCCCCTCGCGAAGCTGATTGGTCTCGGAGTCGATCAGGGCGGGCAGGCGGCTTGCGACCGAGTTGCCCTCGACCGTGGCATCGCACCAGCGCTCGAAGTTATGCGCGACATCCGCGGCGGTGAAGTCGTCGCCGTTGTTCCACTTGACCCCGCGACGCAGGCGCAGCGTGTACTCGGTGGCGTCGTCGTTGATGTCCCAGTCCTCGAGCAGCATGCCGCGGATCGTGCCGTCGCGGTTGTACTCGACCAGGTATTCCAGCCAGCCACGCGCGAAATTGGCAAGCTCGGACCAGTCGAAGGTGCGCGGATCCTTCATCGCCTTCAGATCCATCTGGATACGCAGGGTGCCGCCATGCTGGCCGCCCGCGTGATCCTGGGCATGCGCAGCCGGCGCCGTCAGCCCGAGCAGGGCGTAGGCAGAACTGGCGCTGATACCCAACGCCGTGGTGCGCGTCAGGAACTCGCGGCGGCTGAGCTTGCCGGCCTTGCAGTCGCGCGCATAGACGTGCGCGGCCGGATGCAGGCGGTCCTGGGTCGGCATGGTCTTGGTCATCGGTGTCTCCCTGTTGGAAATGCGAAGCTGGGGCCATGAACGGCCGCTCCGTCAGATTTGCGCAATTTTATTGCTTGGCTGCCGGATCAAAGGGTCCGGTCATTCCTCCCGCCGTCATTGCACACAAAATCTGCATGGTCGTCGTAACCCGTTGGCGACATTTGTTGGCGTGTTTGCGACATCTGTTGACCAAAAGCGACAAACCCCCCCGGCGTCAAGCGTTACCTGCCCTGCGGGGGACACCATGCCGCATCTGGCTGCGCCGGAACACCGAGGGCGCCATTCCCGTGCGGTGATGAAATGCGCGCGAGAAGTAGGCCGGCGAGCTGAAGCCGAGCCGGCGCGCGACTTCCTTGACCGGAATCTCGCTTTCCGCCAGCAGCCGCCGGGCCTCGAAATGCAGCCGGTCCTGCAGCAGCTCATGCGCGGCGCGCCCGCAGGCGGCCTTGCAGGCGCGGGTCAGATGGGTCGCTGTCACGCCCAGCGCGGCGGCGAAATCCGCGACATCCATGTCGGCGCGGACATCGCGCTCGATCAGCGCGGTGTAGCGCGCGGCGAGGCGGCGTGCGGCGTCGGGGCGCGCCGCGGGTGCCATGCGATCATCCGCGCCATCTTGTATGCGGCGCTCCAGCCAGACCGTGAGCAGGCCGAGATAATGGTGCACCGCCCGAAACCGCGCCGTGCCCTTGCCTTCGAGTTCACGCTGCACCGCGTCGAGCAGCGCCGTCAGCTCTTTCTGCGGTCCGGCCGTGCGCACGCGCAGGTGCTGCGGCGAATCGGGCAGCGGCAGATCGGTGTCGCGGCCGAAATACAGCGCGGTGCCCTGCACCCGCCCCGTCGTCTCGAAGCCGTGCATCGTTCCGGGGGGAATGAAGACGGCGTTGTGAATTCCGAAGCCACGCGTGCTGCCGGCGACGGTGATCCGGCCCTGTCCGGCGGTGAACCACAACAGGAGGGGCTCGCGCAGGCTGCGCATCGCCTCGACGCGCCATTTCCCGCCGGCCATGAGGCGGGCTATGGGACTCAGCCGAACGGGCGGTGCGGGGTCGGGTATGGCATTCATGTGCGTGACCGATCCTTGCGACGGGTAGATCCTAGCAAGGCGATCGCCGCAGCCCCAAGCAGAATCCGCCACCGCCTCCGGCTGCGCCGTCGATTCGTGCTGATCGCGACATGTCGCGTGTCACATCGGCCACGTCCCGGGCCCATCGCCGCCCCCAAGGCCTGGCGTGTCCTTTCCGAGCGGCGGCGCGATCCGCCGCCACCCGGCCATGCGATTGCGAAACCAGCTGCGCTGCCGCTTGGCGTAGCGGCGCGTCGCGGTCTTGGCGTCGGCAAGCGCCGCATCCAGTGTACAGGCGCCGTCCAGATATGCCATGAGCTCACGCGCGCCGATGGCGCGGGACGCGGGCAGATCCGAGTGCCACCAGTCGCGCGCGGCCCGCACCTCGTCGAGCGCGCCCTCGTGCACCATCCGCTCGAACCGCCGGTCGATCCTTTCCGCCAGCCAGCCGGGCGCGGCCTCGATCACCAGGCGCGTCGCGCTGCCCTCGGGCAGGAGCGGCGGGCCGGTGTCGTCCTGCCATGCCGCGATGCCGCGCCCCGTCGCACGCAGAACTTCCCAGGCGCGCTGCACCCGCGCGGGGTTGGCGGTGTCGATTCGCGCCCGGCTGCGCGGGTCCAGCTCGGACACCATCGCCGCGAGCCCGCGCTCGGCGAGGCGCGATCCGGCCTCGGCGCGGATCTCCGGCGCGACGGGCGGTATCTCGGCCAGGCCTTCGGTCAGGGCGGTGAAATAGAGCCCCGTGCCGCCCGTGATGACCGCGCGCGGGTGGTCGTGCAGGATCGCGGTGACCTCGCGCAGCCATTGCCCGGCGGAATAGCCCTCGGTGCAGGGGCGGTGACCGTAAAGCAGATGCGGCGCGGCGCGCAGCGCCTGCGCATCCGGGCGCGCCGTCAGGATGTGCCAGCACGCATAGACCTGCAGCGCATCCGCATTGATCACCGCGCGCCCCTGTCGCAATGCCAGTTCCAGCGCGAGGGCGGATTTCCCGCTGGCGGTGGGCCCGGCCAGCAGCACCGGGCGGTCCGCATCCGGGAGCTGCCATCGGGCGCCGCGAGGTATGGGCATGCCGGTCCTCCCCTGCAAGATCTGCGCCGATGCCGCGACGCGGCGGCGGCGTTGGATTGACGTTGAACCTCGGTGGCTTTTGCGACATCTTGCGCCGCAATTGAACACCGAAGGGGCCGCGAACTCGCTGTCCGGCCGGAGTCTGAGGGGGCAGCCACGATGAATCAGCCCGGATCGCCGGCACCGGTCACTTACAACCGCGTCATGCTCAAGATTTCCGGCGAAGCCCTGATGGGGGATCAGGGGTATGGGCTGCATCCGCCGACCGTGGCGCGAATCGCCTCCGAGGTGCGTGCGGTGCATGATCTCGGCGTCGAGATCTGCATGGTCATCGGCGGCGGCAACATCTTCCGGGGCCTGCAGGGCAGCGCGCAGGGGATGGAGCGCACGACCGCCGACTACATGGGGATGCTGGCAACGGTAATGAACGCGCTCGCTATGCAGTCGGCGCTGGAGGCCGAGGGCATTCACACTCGCGTCATCAGCGCGATTCGCATGGATGAGGTGGCCGAACCCTATATCCGCCGCCGCGCCGTGCGCCATCTGGAGAAGAAGCGCGTCTGCATCTTCGCCGCCGGCACGGGGAATCCGTATTTCACCACCGATACCGCCGCAACGCTGCGCGCCAACGAGATGAACTGCGAGGCCATCCTCAAGGGTACCAAGGTCGATGGCGTCTACGACTGCGATCCGCGCACGAATGCCGGGGCGCGCCGCTACGACGACGTGACCTATGACGAAGTCCTGCAGCGGCATCTGAAGGTGATGGATGCGTCGGCCATCGCGCTGGCGCGCGACAACAACCTGCCCATCATCGTCTTCTCGCTCGACGAGCCCGACGGCTTTCGCAGCATTCTGCGCGGCCAGGGGCGCGCGACGCGGGTCCATGGCTGAGGGCCTATACAGCCGCGCGGTCCGGGCATTATAGGGGAAGGCGCCAACACATCACGGCATCGCCCCGAAGACACGGGCGCGGCACGCCGGTATCGAGAGGGATGCAAAATGTCCGAAGAGATCGAGATCGACATCGACGACCTGGAGCGCCGGATGGACGGCGCCATGAATTCCCTCAAGCATGAATTCGCCTCGCTGCGCACGGGACGTGCCTCCGCCTCGATGGTGGAGCCGGTCACGGTGGACGCCTACGGCATGCAGACACCGATCAACCAGGTCGGCACCATCAACGTGCCCGAGCCGCGCATGGTGACGGTCAATGTCTGGGACAAGTCCCTCGTCGGCAAGGTGGAGCGGGCGATCCGCGACTCGGGGCTGGGCATAAATCCGGTGGTGGACGGCACCACGATCCGCCTTCCCATCCCCGAGTTGAACGAGGAACGCCGGCGCGAGCTGAGCAAGGTCGCGGCGCAATACGCCGAACACGCCCGCGTGGCGGTGCGCAATGTGCGCCGCGACGGCATGGACCGGATCAAGAAGGCCAAGGCCCAGGGGATGAGCGAGGACGATCAGAAGGTCTGGGCCGACGAGATCCAGGAATTGACCGACAAGTACATCGCGGCGATCGACAGCCAGCTGGAAACCAAGCAAAAAGAGATCATGCAGGTCTGATACGCATCGCGCCGACCTGTCGCAGAGAGGCAATCCATTGGCTGCAAGGGACAGTTCAGAAGAGCCGGCGCCGCTCCATGTCGCGATCATCATGGACGGCAACGGCCGATGGGCGCAGCAGCGCGGCTGGCCGCGGCTGATGGGGCATCGGCGCGGCGCCGAACGGGTGCGCGAGATCGTCGATTCCTGTCCCGACCTGGGGGTGCGCTACATCACGCTCTATGCCTTCTCCACCGAGAACTGGAAGCGCTCGACCGAGGAGGTTCTGGGCCTGATGTCGCTGTTCGGGCGCTACATCCGGCGTCAGGCGGACCGCATGAGCGCGGAAGGCGTGCGCATGCGCATCATCGGGGACCGCACCCGCATCGATCCGCGGCTGCAACGCCTGTTCAGCTGGATCGAGCGCCACACCGCCGAGAATGACCGCATCCATCTGACCGTCGCCATCAATTACGGCGGCCGCGACGAGATCCGGCGCGCCACGCGCGCCATCGCCCGCGCGGTCGCGCGCGGCGAGCTGGAACCCGATGCCGTGGACGAGTCGGTGATCGGCGCGCATCTCGATACTGCGGGGTTGCCGGACCCGGATCTGGTGATCCGCACCAGCGGCGAGACGCGCATCTCGAACTACCTGCTCTGGCAGTCGGCCTATGCCGAGTACGAATTCACGCCAACGCTCTGGCCCGATTTCTCGCCCGAGCATTTCGCGGTCGTTCTGGATAACTTCCGTCAGCGCCACCGCCGCTTCGGCGGTGTCAGGTGATGGCCGACCCCGCCGGGCGCTTTGGCGATATCCTGCCGCGGCTGCTGTCGGCGGCGGTGATGATCGTTGTGGCGGGCTTGGCGATCGTGATCGGGGGCACGGCCTTCCGGCTGCTGGTCGGTGTTGCGGTCGCGGCGATGATCTACGAGTTGCATCGCATGATGGCGCCTCGGGCCGATCGATGGGTCGCGCCGGCGCTCGGGGGGGGCGCCGGGGCCGGACTCTTCGCGCTGGCGTGGGGGGCCGACGCGTGGCTGGCGATCGCGGCCGTGCTGTTTGGCGCGGGCGGTTTCGCGTTGACCCTGCCGGCGGCGGGCTGGCGCCGGGCCGGGGCGGCGGGGGCCGCTGCGGTGCTGCTGGCGGGGCTGTCGCTGATCCTTCTGCGTGACGGGCCGGGCGCGCTCTGGCTGCTGTGGCTCGTGCTCATCGTGATCGGATCGGATGTGTCGGGGTATTTCGCCGGGCGGCTGATCGGGGGGCCGCGCTTCTGGCCGGCCATCAGCCCCAAGAAGACCTGGTCGGGAACCGTGG
>CAZMBT010000134.1:0-5932 GCA_964564395.1 uncultured Alkalilacustris sp. | reverse complement strand
TGGCGCCGCGCTTCTCGCCCGATGGGGAGCAGGTGCTCTACACCTCCTATGAAGGGGGGTTCCCGCGCATTCATCTGCTGCAGATGGGCACCATGCAGCGGCGGGTGCTGGCGGACCAGCCGGGAACCATGACCTTCGCGCCGCGTTTCGCGCCGGATGGCCGGACGGTCGTGTTCTCGCTCGCGCGGGGCGGTAGCACGGATATCTACACCCTCGATCTGGGTAGCGGCGATCGGCGGCAACTGACGAATGCGCCGTCCATCGCGACGGCGCCCAGCTATTCCCCCGATGGCAGCCAGATCGTCTTTGAGTCCGACCGCACCGGAACACAGCAACTATACATCATGTCCTCCTCCGGCGGTGAGGCGCGGCGCATCAGCCGCGGTGAGGGGCGGTATGCCACGCCGGTCTGGTCGCCGCGTGGCGATCTGATCGCCTTTACCAAGTCGCATCGCGGGCGGTTCCATGTCGGGGTCATGCGCACCGATGGCACCGAGGAACGTCTGCTGACCGCCTCCTATCTGGATGAGGGGCCGACCTGGGCGCCGAACGGGCGGGTGATCATGTTCACGCGCGAAAGCGCCGGCGGGGAACCGGCGCTCTATTCGGTGGATATCACCGGGCGCAACCTACGGCGCGTGCCGACGCCGGGCGCGGCCTCCGACCCCGCCTGGTCGCCGTTGCGGGACTGAGGCACATGGCGTTTTTCAAAGCCCCGCAAGGGTGATAGACTGCGACTGTCGAGCCAATACCAAAACCAAGGGACCACACCCATGCCGCATCTTTCGAAAATTCTTCTGCTGGTCGGCGTCGTCGCGCTGGCCGCCTGTCAGAATCCCGATCACCTCGGATCCGGGGGATCCGGCAACGGTGCGGCCGGTGCCGGCACGGGCGGTATCCAGACCGCCGCGCTGGGCGATCCGTCGGACCCCCGGTCACCCGCGCATTTCAACGAGCGCATCGGGGATCGCGTCTTCTTTTCGACCGATCAGAGCACGCTGTCGGAGGAGGCGCGCGAGACGCTGATACGCCAGGCCCGCTGGCTCAACGACAACCCGGATTTCGGGATCGTCATCGAGGGGCATGCCGACGAACGCGGCACCCGTGAATACAACGTCGCACTCGGCGCCCGGCGCGCCAATGCGGTGCAGGAGTTCCTGAACGAACGGGGCATTTCGCGTCAGCGGATGCGAACGGTCAGTTTCGGCAAGGAGCGCCCGGTGGAGGCCTGCCCCGAGCAGCGCTGCTGGGACCTCAACCGTCGTGCGGTGACCGTGATATCGACAGGGCTGACAAGCTGAGAGGTCCGTGCATGAAGCAGCTTTTCGCAGTCGTGCTGGTCGCCGCCCTGGGGGCGGCGCCGGTCGCCGCCGAGCAAGTGGATGCCCGCACTCTGGCCGATATCCGCGCCGAGCTGCAGGTCATGCAGGAAGAGCTGGGGGTGCTTCGCCGCGAACTGGAGCAGACCGAGGGGCAGCGTGACCCCGAGACCGAGGGCAGCCTGTTCGACCGCATTTCGGCCATCGAGTCGGAGCTGCAGCGCCTGACCGGCAAGACCGAATCCCTCGAACTGCGGATCGAGCGGATCGTG
Organism: uncultured Alkalilacustris sp.; assembly: GCA_964564395.1. Classification (GTDB taxonomy): domain Bacteria; phylum Pseudomonadota; class Alphaproteobacteria; order Rhodobacterales; family Rhodobacteraceae; genus Alkalilacustris. Next base: position 4,341 of record CAZMBT010000134.1, on the reverse strand, counting down.
GCGGACGGGACGAACCGGCTGGGCGATCTGCAATTGCGCCTCACCGAGCTGGAAGGGGGCGATATCAGCGAGCTGGGGCAGGTGCCTGCGCTCGGCGGCGAGGCGCCGGGTGATGACGTCGCCGACTCCGGCGATACGGCGGTTCTGCGCGCCGATGAGGCCGAAGATCGCGAGGACGCGCCGGCGATGGCCGTGGGTGAGCAGGGCGACTTCGACGCCGCACGCGATGCGCTCGAAGATGGGGAGTATGAACGCGCAGAGGAGATGTTCGCCGCGTTCGTGCAGACCTATCCGGGCGGGCCGCTGACGACGCGCGCGCATGTGCTGCGCGCCGAGGCGCTCGATGCGCTGGGCCAGGACTCGCGCGCTGCACGGGCCTGGCTTGATGCCTATTCGGCGGAACCGCACGGCCGGCATGCGCCGCAGGCGATGTATCGCCTCGGCCTCAACCTCGAAGCGCTGGATCAGCCGCAGGAAGCCTGCGTGATGTTCTTCGAACTGGAGGACCGGTTCCCGGAGTCCGACTTCGCGCCGCGCGCGCGGAATGCGGCGCAGGATATCGGCTGCGAGTGACGGCATGCCGCGCGGATCGGGGCCTGCCGCGCCGATGAGCCAGTCGGCGGCGCTCGCCGCGGCACTGGCCGAGGTTCTGCCTGAACCGCCACCGCCAAGGCTCGGGGTCGCGGTGTCCGGCGGTGGCGACTCCATCGCGTTGACGGCGCTTGTCGCTGATTGGGCGGCCGCCCTTGCGACGCCGATCGCCTTGCACGCCGTGACGGTGGATCACGGTCTGCGACCGGACTCCGCGGCCGAAGCCGCCGCCGCTAAGCGGTTCTGTCATGACCTCGGTCTGACGCATGATACGCTCGGCTGGCGCGAAGCGGGCGGCAGGCCGGATGGCAACCTGCAGGATATGGCCCGCCGTGCCCGGCAGGAGCTGATCGCGAGCTGGGCGCGCGAGCGGGGAATCGTCCACGTCCTGCTCGGCCACACTCAGGACGACCAGGCCGAGACGGTGCTGTTGCGGCTGGCGCGCGGGTCGGGTGTGGACGGGCTGTCGGCGATGGCGTCGCAGCGCGTCGCGCTCGGCATCACCTGGCTGCGCCCGTTGCTGACACAGTCGCGCGCGGCGCTGCGCGACTTTCTCGGAGAACGCGGAGTGGCCTGGAGCGAAGACCCCTCCAACGCGGACAGGCGTTTCGACCGTGTGAAGATGCGCGAGGCATTGGCCGTGTTGGCGCCGCTGGGTATCGAGGCGGCGGGCCTGGCGCGCACGGCGCAGCGGCTGGACCGGGCACGCGCGGCGCTTGCGAGCGCCGCACTCGAACTGGCGAGGCGCATCACGCGGGTCGAGGCGGGCGATGTGCTGATTGCGCGGGAGGGGCTATTTGACGCACCGGACGATCTGCGCGACCGGGTGCTTGCACAGGCGCTGCGCTGGGTGGCGTCGGCGGATTACCGCCCGCGCCATGCGGCGCTGATGCGGCTGATGGGAAACCTGCGGGCGGGGCAGGGGGCCACCCTGCATGGTTGCCGGGTCATTCCCGAGGCTGGGCAACTGCGCGTGCTGCGCGAACTGCGCGCCGTGCGCGATCTGCAGGTATCGCCGGGTGAGTTATGGGACGGGCGGTGGCGTCTGATTGCCCCGTATGACAAGGACTTGCGGGGGCGCGTGGCGGCGGGTGCGCGGGTGCGGGCGCTGGGGGAAGCGGGGCTTGCAGCCTGCCCGCAATGGCGCGCGAGCGGGTTGCCCCGGGCGTCGCTGATGGCGGGGCCGGCGCTGTGGCAGGGCGAGCATCTGATCGCTGCACCGCTGGCCGGGCACGCCGAGGGCTGGCGGGCGGAACTGGCCCCGCCGGGCGGGGCGTTTCTCGACGGGTTTTTATCACGTTGAACCCGAGCCGTTATTCTCTATTTTAGAGGGCAACGGTCGGGGATGATCCGGCGGCCCGATCTGAGGAGGAACCTTTTGGGCAATAACGCGCGCAATATCATCTTCTGGGTGGTCCTGTTCCTGCTGATGCTGGCGCTGTTCAATCTGTTCAGCAACGGACAGCAGACGGCATCCACGCAGTCGATCAGCTATTCGAATTTCATCGAGCGGGTCGAGGGCGGCGAAGTCTCGCGCGTCACCCTTGATGGCGAGCGCGTGATCATGCACGGGCGCGACGGGCAGCAGTTCACGACCGTGAAGCCCGAGGATGCCGGCCTGACGGAACGGCTGATGAATGCCGGCGTCGAGATCGAAGCCGAACCGCAGGAGACATCGGGCTTTCTGTCGGCGATCGGGCTGTGGCTGCCTTTCCTGATCCTGATCGCGATCTGGATCTATTTCATGAACCGGATGCAGGGCGGCGGGCGCGGCGGTGCCATGGGCTTTGGCAAGTCAAAGGCCAAGCTGCTGACCGAAAAGGCCGGCCGCGTGACGTTCGACGAGGTGGCGGGCATCGACGAGGCCAAGGAGGAGCTCGAGGAGATCGTCGAGTTCCTGCGCAACCCGCAGAAATTCTCGCGTCTGGGCGGTACCATACCCAAGGGCGCCCTGCTCGTCGGCCCGCCGGGGACCGGCAAGACGCTGCTGGCGCGCGCCATCGCGGGTGAGGCCGGGGTGCCGTTCTTCACGATTTCGGGGTCGGATTTCGTCGAGATGTTCGTGGGCGTCGGTGCGTCCCGCGTGCGCGACATGTTCGAGCAGGCCAAGAAGAACGCACCCTGCATCGTCTTCATCGACGAGATCGACGCGGTGGGCCGCTCGCGCGGGGCCGGCTATGGTGGCGGCAATGACGAACGTGAGCAGACGCTCAACCAGCTTCTGGTCGAGATGGACGGCTTCGAGGCCAATGAGGGCGTGATCATCGTCGCCGCCACGAACCGCCCCGACGTGCTCGACCCGGCGCTGCTGCGCCCCGGGCGTTTCGACCGGCAGGTGCAGGTGCCCAACCCCGATATCAAGGGCCGCGAGAAGATCCTCGGCGTGCATGCCCGAAAGGTGCCGCTGGGCCCGAATGTGGATCTGCGCATCATCGCGCGGGGCACGCCCGGTTTTTCCGGGGCCGATCTGGCAAACCTTGTGAACGAGGCGGCGCTGATGGCCGCGCGGGTCGGGCGACGATTCGTCACCATGGAGGATTTCGAGAACGCCAAGGACAAGGTGATGATGGGGGCCGAGCGCCGCTCGATGGTCATGACCGAGGATGAGAAGAAGCTTACCGCCTATCACGAGGCCGGCCATGCCATCGTCGGGTTGAACGTGCCGCAGCATGACCCCATCCACAAGGCGACGATCATCCCGCGTGGCCGTGCGCTGGGGCTGGTGCTGTCGCTGCCCGAGCGCGACCAGCTCTCCGTCACCTACACCAAGTACAAGTCCAAGATCGCCATGGCGATGGGCGGCAAGGTTGCCGAAGAGCTGGTCTTCGGAAAGGAAAACGTGACCTCCGGCGCCGCGAGCGACATCCAGCAGGTCACCAAGATCGCGCGGGCGATGGTCACGCAATTCGGTTTCTCGGACGAGCTGGGCAATATCGACTACGCCCCCAATGAACAGCAGGGCATGTTCCAGCCCAGCAATGCGTCGCCCGAGACGCAGGAAAAGATCGATGCCGAAGTGCGCAAGATCGTCGATGAAGGCTACGCGACAGCCAAGCGCATCCTCACCGAGAAGATGGATGACCTGCAGAACCTGGCGCAGGGGCTCCTAGAATACGAGACCCTGACCGGCGCGGATATCACAAAGGTGATCGCCGGCGAACCGTTGCATCGTGGCGACGACGACGATGGCGGCGCCAGCCCCGAGAACCGTCGCCCCAGCGTCACGGATATCCCCAAGACCAGCAAGGGCCGGCCGCGCAAGGATGATGGCGGCATGGAGCCGGAGCCCACCTGACGGCGGTTTCCCCCGCCCGACAAGCACCCCGATCGCCTCCGGCGGTCGGGGTGTCTTTGTTTGTCGAAACCGCAATTCTGGCGTTCATGGGACCGGATATGTCGGAAATGCGCCCGTTGGCGCGAGGCGCGGGCGCTACTACGCGGGAGAAAGCTCCGGCCAGCCGCAAGCAAAGAGAGAGAGATGGCAGTGAAATCCGATATCGAGATCGCCCGAGAGGCCAGCAAACGTCCCATCAACGAGATCGGCGAGCGGCTGGGGATCGGTGCCGCGCATCTGCTGCCCTATGGGCATGACAAGGCCAAGGTCAGTCAGGAGTTCATCGATTCCGTTCAGGGGCGCCCTGATGGCAAGCTGATCCTTGTCACCGCGATCAACCCCACCCCGGCGGGTGAGGGCAAGACGACGACCACGGTCGGGCTGGGCGACGGCCTCAACCGTATCGGCAAGAACGC
>CAZMBT010000133.1:0-5950 GCA_964564395.1 uncultured Alkalilacustris sp. | reverse complement strand
TGCCAAAGATCGACATCGGAAGGTAGTTGCGCGCCCAGCGTGACGTTATCCGCACGTCGTTGCGCGTAAAGCTGATTTCGAAAGGATGAACGGCCGTGTCGAGCCGACTGCGATGCGCGTCCAGCCCCAGAAGGCGTGCCGTCTCATGCGCGAAGGCCTGCTGTTGCGCCTCGGGGTAGTCGCGATACAGAAAGTCGGTGCGCGGTGGCGGCCGCCCAAGCGCGGTGTCAAGAACCGGCAATAGCCCCTCGCGCAATTGCCCGAACAGCGATACGAGCGAGGCCGCGGTCTCGCCCGGCTCGAAGGTTCGGGCCATAGCATCATACGGGTGCGCATCATGACCGAGGGCGTCGGCCTCCTCTAGGGCGAGGGCGACAGTGCGCTCAAGGTAGGGGCGGAAAATGCTGAAATCCGACCTTGCGCGGGCCTCGGCCCACGCGGCGCCCGATAGGGTGCTCTGTTCGGCCTGCGCGCGCAGCAACTCGGCGGGAATGCGCGAATGGTGGTCGATGGCGGCATTCACGGCCTCGGCGGCGCGGCGGTCGAGGTCGAGCGGGTCGCTCTGGGCGGTCGCGTCGAGCGCCGCGTCCACGGCATCGCGCATCCCTGGCGCCAGGATCATGTCGCGCGCAATCCCCTTCAGCGTGGCGATCTGGTGCCCGCGCGTTTCGGCGCCGCCTGGCGGCATCATGGTCCGCGCATCCCAGTTGAGCGCGTTCACCGCGCACAGAACGTCGTTCAGGCGGGCCACTCTTGCCGAAAGCTCGCTCATGCCGCACCGTCCAGCCCGACGCCGCCGTCATTGAGATGGCAGGCCACCTCGCGTCGCGTACCTGCGCCCGTCAGGCGCGGGATCTCGGCCCGGCATCGCGGACCGGCGAAGGGGCAGCGCGGGTGAAAGGCACAGCCCGATGGCGGATCTATGGGCGAGGGGATCTCGCCCTCGATCGGCTGAAAGGCGCGCCGCCCCGTACCAAGCGTTGGCACGGACCTGAAGAGCGCCTGCGTGTAGGGATGTGCGGGCCTGGCATAAAGCTCCTGCGCCGGGGCGAGTTCCACAACGCGGCCCAGATACATGATCGCGACGCGGTCGCAGACATGGCGCACCACTGACAGATCATGGCTTATGAACAGCGCGGTCAGGCCCAGATCGCGGCGCAGGTCCAGAAACAGGTTCAGAACCTGCGCCTGAATCGAGACATCGAGCGAGGCCACCGCCTCGTCCAGCACCAGCAGATCGGGCTGCATCGCCAGCGCGCGGGCGATCGCGATCCGCTGGCGCTGACCGCCCGAGAACTGGTGCGGCAGGCGGTCGGCATAGGCGCCCTCCAGCCCGACTTGCTGCAACAATGCGCGCGTGTGATCGCGCACCTTCGCGGCCGGGATCAGCCCGTGAGTGCGCGGGCCTTCCGAAATGGTCTCGCCGACCTTCATCCGGGGGTTGAGGCTGGCGAAAGGATCCTGATGGATCATCTGGACCCGGGTCGTCAGCTTGTTGACGTGATCCTCGCGGCCACTGACGACCGGCTTGCCGTCGAGCGTGAGCCGACCCTCGGATGGGGCGTAGATCCCGGAGACGATGCGCCCCAGAGTGGACTTGCCGCACCCCGACTCGCCGACGATGCCGAGAACTTCACCCTCTGTCACCGTCAGCGACACATCGGTAACCGCATGCACGGCGCCACCGACGCGGCGCCCGGTCAGGCGCGCGGTCAGCCTGTCGCCCAGCGTCGCCTTGAGCGGAAAACGCTTGGACACACGGTCGATGACGAGAAGTGGCGCGGTCATGCAGTCTCCAGCGGATGGTGGCACAGGGCGGAACGGCTGCCGGTGCCGGTCATGGGGGGCGCGGTGGCGCAGATCTGCGTCGCGCGGGGGCAACGGTTGCGGAACGGGCAACCGGATGGCAGGTGGGACAGCTGCGGCGTGGATCCCGGTATCTGCGGCAGGCGTGTCCCCGGTTCGTGCTGGCTGGGGACCGATTGCAACAGGCCAAGCGTGTAGGGGTGACGCGGCCGGCCGATGACCTCTTCGGCGGTGCCGCGCTCGACGATCTTGCCCGCATACATCACGCAGATATCGTCCGCGAGTGATGACACCACCGCCAGGTCATGCGTGATCCAGACGATCGCGGTGCGCGTCTCGTCGGCCAGGCGGCGAACTTCGGCCAGGATCTGGCCCTGGATCGACACGTCGAGCGCGGTCGTCGGCTCGTCGGCGATGATGACGGCGGGTTGGTGCAGCAGCGCCGTGGCGATGGCGACGCGCTGGCGCATGCCGCCGGACAGCTGGTGCGGGTATGCGGCCAGCCGCTCTTCCGGTGACGGGATGCCGACCTTGGCGAGCGCGTCGCGCGCCCGCCTGAGCGCCCGCGCTTTGGGCATCGGCTCATGCACCCGGACGGCCATCGCCATCTGGTCGCCGATCCTCAGCACGGGGTTGAGCGTCATCATCGGATCCTGGAACACCATGGACACCTTGCGCCCGCGCATCGACCGCATGGCATCCGGCGCCAGGGCGCGCAGGTCGGTGTCCTCGACAATGACCCGGCCGCCGCTGACGCGGCCCGGCTCGTCGATCAGGCCGAGAATGGAGAAGCCGGTGACGGACTTGCCGGAGCCGCTCTCGCCCACGAGGCCCATGATGCGGCCCGGCTCGACCGAGAAGCTCACATCATCGACCGCGGTGACGGTGCCGGCGCGCGTGTCGAAGCGGGTGGTCAACCCCTGCACATCCAGCGCGGCGCTCATCGGCCGTGCCTCGGGGCGAGGACGGTGCGGACCTGGTCGCCGACCAGGTTGATGGCTACGACGGTGATCATCAGGAAAATCCCCGGGTAGATCGACAGCCAGAAGCGGTCGGAGTGGATGTATCGGAACCCGTTCGAGATGAGCGAGCCCAGCGACGGCTCGGTCAGGGGCAGACCGACGCCGAGAAAGGACAGTGTCGCCTCGAGGGCAATGGCAGAGGCCACCTGAACCGTTGCCACCACGATCAGCGGGGGCATGACATTGGGCAGCAGGTGCCTGAACAGGACGCGACGCGTGGGCAGCGGGGTCGAGCGCGCGGCCTCGATATAGTCCTTGCCGCGCTCGACCGTCGCCGCGCCGTGCGTCGTGCGTGCAAAATAGGCGTACTGGGCGAAGACAAGGGCGATGATGATCTGCATGGCGCCCTGACCCAGCACAGCGACCATCACCAGCGCAAGAAGAATCGCCGGCATCGACAGTTGCAGATCGACGATCCGCATGAGCAGCGACTCGATGCGGCCGCCGAAATAGGCGGCGGTAAGGCCGATCGTGACGCCGATTGTCAGGGCCAGCGCGCCCGCCGAAAGGCCGATCGTAAAGCTGGTGCGCAACCCGTAAAAGATGGCCGACAGCATGTCGCGGCCCGCATTGTCGGTGCCCAGCACATGGACGTAGCCGCCGGTCCCGACCGTGCCCGGCGGCAGGAAAGCGTCCAGCCAGTCGAGCATCGCGATGTCATAGGGGTCCTGCGGCGCAACCACCGGGGCCCCGAAGGACAGCGCCAGCAACGTCACGATCACGACGAGCGACACGACCGCTACCCAGGATTGCCGGAAATCCCACCAGAAGTTCCGCAGTCGCACGGCGCGCGTTTCCATCGGCGCGGCAGCCGGTCCGGCGAGCGTGTCGCCCGTATCCGTGGCGGTGTCGCTCATTTCTTGCCTCCAAGCCGCACGCGCGGATCGAGCCGGGCGTATATTATGTCCACGGTGAAGTTGATGATGACGAACAGGATCACGACCAGGATCAGATACGTGACCATGACGGGCCGATCGAGTTGCAGGATCGAGTCGATGATCAGCTTGCCGACGCCGGGCCAGTTGAACACGCTTTCGGTCACCACCGCGAAGGCCATCGTCGAGCCCAGTTCGAGCCCGAAGATGGTGACGACCGGGATCGAGATGTTGCGCAGCACATGCTGAAAGACGATCTGACTTTCCGGCAGCCCCTGCGCGCGGGCGAACTTGACGTAGTCGGTCTGCATCGCCTCGACCATGCCCGCGCGGGTCAGCCGGATCATCAGGCCCATCTTGAACAGCGACAGATTGAGCGCCGGCATGATCACATGGCTCCAACCATTCGCTGTCGCAAGCGAGGTGGGCATGCCGAGAAACGACCCCACGTCGCCGCGCCCGCCGGAGGGCAGCCAGCCGAGTTGAACCGCGAACGCCATGATCAGCAGCATCCCGATCCAGAAGGTCGGCACCGAAAAGCCCAGGATCGACAGCGCCATGATCGCCTTGGCGCCCATGCTGTCGGGCCGGTAACCGGCATATATTCCGGCCGGCACACCGACGAGTGTCGCGATGCCGATGGCAACGAATACCAGTTCCAGCGTCGCGGGCAGTCGCGAAAAGACCAGCCCCGTCACGGAGGTGTTGTAGATCATCGACCGGCCCAGATCTCCCTGCGCGACATTGCCGAGGAAGGTCAGGTATTGCCGCCACAACGGCTGGTCGAGCCCGTATTGCCGTATCAGGTTCTCGCGGATCTCTGCCGTGGCGGCAGGGTCGATCATGACGTCGATCGGATTGCCGATCGCATAGACACCGACGAACACGAGGATCGACATCGCGAAGATGACGACGATCGCCTGAAGCAGACGGCTTATGATGAATCCGAACATGGCACCTCGAGCGACAGGGGGTGGTCGAGTGACAGGGCAGGGGCGCCCCTCGCGAGGCGCCCCGTTTCATTGGCGTCCAGGCTTCAGTCGGCCTGGACGGGGTCGATCTCGTAGGCCCGGGTTTCCTGATCGACACGCGGCGTGAAGGTCAGCGCGTCCGCGGCCCCGGCCCAGACGGTCTGCAGGATGACCGTCGGGATCAGGGCGCGATCCTCCATGGCGATGCGCGATGCCTCTTCGTAGAGTGCGCGTCGCGCTTCGGTATCCAGGGTCTGTGTGCCTTCGACGAACACCTCGTCGAACTCGGGGTTCGAGTAGCCCGTCCGATTGAAGTTGCCGAAGCCTTTTTCAGGATCCTCGGTGTGGATCATCGCCCCGTAGGTGTAGGCAGCCTCACCCGTCAGCGTGCCCCAGGCCGACATCGCCATGGTGTATTCCTTGGCGGCCGCCGCCGGGAAGAACACCGACCCGTCAAGAGCCTGCGCATTCACCGTAAGGCCCAGTCGCGACCACATCTGCGCCAGCGCCTCGCAGATCACTGCATCGCCGGGAACGCGGTTGTTCGTGCAGGTGAAATCGACTTCGAAACCGTCGGGATAGCCCGCCTCGGCCAGCAACTCGCGAGCCCGTTCGATGTCGTACTCCTTCTCGCCGATCGCGTCGGTGTAGCCGAAGAAGCCTTCTGGCATCAGCTGGTTGGCCGGTGTGCCCAGGCCTTCGAGGACCACATTGACCAGCACGTCACGATTGATGGCGTAGTCCAGCGCCTTGCGCACGCGCAGATCCTGCAGCGGGTTTTCCTCGATCACTTCGCCGTTCACCCGGATCGGCTGGGGCACCTCGTCCTTGACCGTGGGCTGGACGTTGAGAATGTACACGGAGTCCGCGACGAAGGTCTGGACCTGCGGGTTGTTCTCCATGGACAGGTAGTCGCTTGCGGGGACGTAGTTGATCAGATATACCTCGCCGGAGCGCAGCGCGGCAACGCGCGCGGCGTCGTCGGGGATCTCCTTGCGGACCACGCGCTCCCAGGGGGTTTCGCCGCGCCAGTGGTCGTCATAGCGCTCCAGCACCAGATCGCCCTTGGGCTGCCATGACACGAAGCGGTAAGGCCCGGTGCCGATGGCGGTTTCGCCCGAGTTGAACTCCTCGTTGCCGACACCTTCGCCGATCGAGGCAGGGACGATGAACATGCGGGTGAAGTCGTTCGGCAGCGCCGGCGCGATTCCATTGGTGTGCACATGCACCGTGTGATCGTCGATCACTTCGACCGAATCGACATACTTGGTATAGA
>CAZMBT010000132.1:0-5993 GCA_964564395.1 uncultured Alkalilacustris sp. | reverse complement strand
ATGACTGGCGCGATTTCCGCCGCTGCATCCGGCTGACGCGCGAGATCATGCAGCAACCGGCCATGCAGCCCTTCATCAAGCACGAGATCCAGCCCGGCGACGACATCCGCGATGACGATGCGCTCGACGCATTCATCCGTGACGAGGTGGAGAGCGCCTATCACCCCTGCGGCACCGCGCGCATGGGCCGGCCCGACGATCCGGATGCGGTCGTGGATCCGCAAGGGCGTGTCATCGGTGTCGCCGGGCTGCGCGTCGCCGACAGCTCGGTCTTTCCGCGCATCACCAATGGCAACATTAACGCACCGTCAATCATGGTCGGCGAAAAGATGGCGGACCACATCCTGGGGCGCACCCCGCTTTCGCGGGAGAATCTCGAACCCTGGATCAACCCGCGGTGGCGCGAAGCGCAGCGCTGACATGCGGATGCCGGATCACGCCCAGCCCGAGATGGTGGCGCGGGCCGGCGTCGCGGCACCACCGAATCGATTGGAGACCTGACAATGACGACCACCGTCGAAGCCTTCATCGCGGTATTCTACTTCCTGTGGGCCGTACCCGAGGCACACCCCATGCATGACGACCCCTATGGCCCGCCGGAGACTTCGGTAACCGTGGAGATAACCGGGTTCATGTCGCGTGACAGCTGCGAGGACTACATCGCCGCGGCGGCCGACGACCCCGCGCTTGTCCCGATCACGGGGGCCGAGCTCGTCGATGCAAGCTGCCGCCGCGGCCTCTGACGGCGCCACGTGCCGCGCAGCGGCGGCGCAGGGTTGCCCCGGCGGCCCTCACCCTTATCTGTGGGGGATGCATCGGCTTCGGACTGGACATACATGAATGACCTCGAAACCCGCACGGGGCTGCCCGACGCGCTGCGGTTCCTTCTCGCACAGTATCCGCGCGACATGTGGCGCTCGCACGGCAACTTCGATGGCCTGACCCGCTTCTGGCTGGAAAGGCACCTGATGTTTCGCTCCGTCCTGGAGCGGGTCCGGGATCAGACGCGGGCCTTCATGGACGGTGAGCGGGAGGCGCGCATGTACGGCGGCGAAACCGCTCGGCTTACCGGAGCGCTGCTGTCACAGCTGCATGGGCACCACCAGATCGAGGACATGCAGTATTTCCCGACACTGGCCCGACTGGACGAACGCTTGAAACCGGGCTTCGATCTGCTCGATCAGGACCACCACGCACTCGATGCGCATCTGCAGGCGCTGGCCGACGACACCAACGCCGTTCTGCAGGCCATTCGCGACGGGGCCGAACAGATCACCCCTGCCGGCCGGCTCGAAGCGCGGTTGAACCGATTCGCAACCTTCCTCGACCGGCACCTTGTGGACGAGGAGGAGCTCGTGGTGCCGGCGATCCTGCATCACGCGCCGCGCTTTTGATCCGCAAGCGCGAAGCCTGCGAACGCGCGCAGAGCTGCGCCAGATCAGCCGCCGCTGTCGGGCGAAATATCGCGACTGCGCAGCGGTGGCCCCTGCGGCGCGCCGGCAGCGGCGCCCGAACGGGCCTCGCCTGCCGTGAGCCGGGGCATCGCCGGCGGCCTGTCGCCGCCGCGCGACGCGCTCAACCGGCCCGGCTCCGCCCGATCGCCATCATCGCCGCCCGGAAGCGGGCGGCGGAACACGAGCACGGTCTCCACGCCGCTTCGGCTGCCACCGAACAGGCGGCGCTCGCGCACCGGCAACGCCTCGGTCCCCAGATAATCCCAGCCATCGCGTGCCATGCGATTGAGCACGCCGCCCAGCATATGCGCGAAACGCTCGGCCCGGGTCTTCAGCCCTTTCGCCTTTTCGGCCCTATCCGGCGCCGGGATCACCTTGTATTCATAGTCGGCCATCATGTACTCCCCGCTCTTCGCAAGGTTGTGCGCGAGAACGCGCGCAAGTGCAACGCCGGCACAAGCACGAAAACGGCCCGCACAATTGCGCCCGCTGCAAGTGCACAGGATCGCGCGACACGATATTATGCGCCCGACAGCGCGAGAATCGCCCGCGCCGAGGATGCTCGACCTGGAAGGACCACGAATGCCGGATGCCGGTATCTATAGCTTTTCATCACTCGTGATCGGCGCGGTGAGCGCGCTGGCCACCAGCCCCATTGGCGGTCTGGATCTGCCCGAGGGCAGCTTCGAGGAACGCATCGCGGAGCGCCCCTCGGGGTATCACGCGACCGTCGAGTTCGCCGACGGGTCGCCGGCCGGCTACGTCCAGAGCTCCACGCCGCTTCCCGTGGAGCTGCACAAGCTGCCGGGCGATTTCCTGCACGCCGTTCTCGCCATCGAGGATGGCCGGTTCACCGATCATGACGGGATCGATCCTTTCGCGCTGATGACGGCGGCGGTGGAAACGCTGCGCGGCGATGTGCGCGGCGGTTCAACGGTCACGCAGCAAATGATCAAGAACACAGTGCTCGGCAATGCCCCGACGATCGAGCGCAAGATCCAGGAAGCGATCCTGTCGGTGCGCGCGCATCAGTCAATCTCGCGCGAGCGGATCGTCGAAACCTATCTGCAGACGGCGTGGTTCGGGCGCGGACAGACCGGGGTGATGCGCGCACCCGAGATCTGGTTCGGAAAGTCCTGGGACGAGCTGACGCTCGGCGAAAACGCGCTGCTGGCCGCCATCCTGCGCGGGCCGTCCTACTACGACCCCTATCGCCACCCCGAGCGTGCGATGGCGCGCCGCAACCTGGTGATCGACAGCATGCTCAGACGCGGCTGGATCACCGAGGAGGAAGCCCAGGCGGCCCGCGCCGAGGAGGTCAGCGCCATCGCGCGGCCGACCCCGCCGCCCGGCGATGGCTGGGTAGAGGCACTTGCCGCCAGTCAACTGGCCGCGGACGCCGTGGCCGAACGGCTCGAGCGCACATCGGACCGGCTGCGCGTGACCACCACGGTCGCCCCGCAATGGCAGGGACTGGCAACCGACGCGCTGCAAGACGGGCTGCTGCGGCTGTCGCCCCTGCGTGCGCTGGGCCGCCTGCCCGACACGCTGCGCGAAAGCGCGGACATGGTCGCATCCGGCGACGACATCACGCAGGCGCAGCGCGCCGCGCTGATACGCGGGATCAACGCGGCCGCGCCGACGGCGCGTCCGGTGCCGCGCGTCGTGCTGCTACACGCGCGCGAGGACCTCGCCACCCCCGAAGAGGACGCGCCTGAACAGGACGCCGCGTGGCGTGGGGTGCACCTCGCCGAGGACGGGACATTGCAGGGCGTGCAGATCGCGCTCGCGCCGGGCAACGACTCGGCGAGCGCCGGTGACATCCTCATGGGCCTTCGGATCGAGGGAGACGAGGCCGTTGCGACCGCAATCCCGGAGATCCAGGGCGCGATCGTGATCATGGATCCGCGGGACGGGCGGGTTCTGGCGAGTGTCGGCGGCTTCGACGACCGGCTATCGTCCTTCGATCGCACGCGGCGCGCGCAGCGCCAGCCCGGCTCGGCGATAAAGGCCTTCCTGTTTGCCGCTGCGCTGGAGCAGGGCTTCCGGCATGACAGCCGCGTCGACAACCATGAGCGCGTCTTCTTCGACGCCAATGGCCTGCCATGGCGCCCGCGCAACTACGACCGCTCCGAAAGCGGGCCGATCCCGCTGCATGTGGGGTTCGAGCGCAGTTCAAACCTCGTCGCCGCCGGGCTGGGCAACATGATCGGCATCGACAATATGGCATATCTGGCGGAAAGCGCCGGCGTCTACGAGCCGCACGGGATGACGCGGGTGCTCGCGGCCTCGCTGGGCACTTCGGAAACGAGCCTGCTGCGCCTGACGACGGGCTATGCCACGCTGGTCAATGACGGGCGGCGCGTCGAAGCCGGCGGTCTCGACACGATACGCGGCCCCCGAAGCGAAGAACCGATGTGGTCGCGCACGCGCGACAGGCAGCACCGCGACTATCCCGTCTTCGCCCCCGCAACCGTCGACACGATGGCCGCCATGATGCGCGGCGTCACTGTTCGCGGCACCGCGGCCCGCGCTTTTGCCAACCACCCGGTCACGTTGGCGGGCAAGACCGGTACGAGCCAGGATCACCGGGATGCATGGTTCATCGGCACGACGCCGCATGTGGCGGTCGGCGTGTGGCTGGGACGCGACGACAATCAGCCGATGGGGTCGGGGTTCGTGGGTGGTCGCACGGCCGCGCCGATCGCGGCGCAGCTTCTGGAGGCCGCGCATGAGCAGAATCTGATATCCGGTGACGGGTATCGCGACTCGCAGCGCGACAGCAACCTGCTCTGGCCCGTCAGCCCCTTCAGCCTGCAACCGGGAGAAATGGCCGGCTACCCGCAGATGGGGCCGGGGCTGGGCAGCGCCTTGCCCCGGGACTCCAGCCCGGGCAGCACCGGGCAAGGACGCAGCGGCGCCAGATCCAGCGACATCATGATGGGCGGCGGCCTCTATTGACGCCGCGGCTTCAGGGCGCCTGAAGACCCAGGACATCCCCCAGCGCATCGGGATTGCGCAAAAGGGTCATGCCGATCTGCGCGACCCCGACGGGGCTTTCCGGGTTCAGCCTGACCTGCGCACCATGCGTCATCGCCTGCGCGCTCCAGTCTGCGACATGCTCAAGGACCGAGGCCACGCCGTCGCGCAGCGGTCCCGGCACCCCGGCAGTCATGGCGTCCGAACCTGTGGCGACATGCTGCGGGACGGCACGGCCCGTGGCAGCCTCCACCATCCGGCCCACGCCGTCATCCTCGAAGGCGAACTCGAAGGCAGAGAGTTGCACCGCCGTCAACCCGCCAAGCGGGGCATCGCCGCCCAGGATCATGTCGAAAGCGCGGCTGCCGCCGTCGGCATCCGCGCTCAGCACCAGCCGGCCACTGCTGTGCATCAGCCCTTGCAGCGCAACCTGCTGGATCAGTGTCAGCCGCCCCGGACCGAATTCGGCATCCAGCATGATATCGCCCGTCAGCTCATCCGCGGCATCAATGCCCGCGCCCGCGCGGATTTCCCCCGGCAGCAACATTCCGACGGGCAGATACAGTGCGTCCAGATCCATCCGCGCCCGCGTGACGGGCGCATCCGGGTCCAGAAACAATGCATCGAGCAACGCCATCGGGTCGCCCGCCGCCGCCCCCTGCTGCAGGGCCGTCAACGCCGCGGCGGACAAATCCGCCTGCACCGCAAGGCGCCCGGCTTCCATCAGTCGGCGCCCCTGCGCATCCCGCGCGACCAGCGCGCGCAACTCGGCCGTCACGCCGAGGTCATCGCCCGGCACCCGCGACAACTCCAGCGCGGACGCCTCGGCGGTGGACCCGTCAGCCGCGACCAGCGCCAGGTCGCCGACCTCCAGCCGGGTTGCGCGGCCACAGGCCGGCACCGCCGGATTGAGCAAGAGATCCAGCTCCATCCGCGCGCCGGCAAGGCGCTCGGCATCAAGCCCTCGAGGCAGCATCGCGCCCGATGACTGCAGCACGACATCGTCGAGCTCAACCGTCATCGACAACCCGGCCTGCGACGATCCGGCCGGCGGCGCGACGCAATCGATCCCGGCGCCGTGCAATGCGGAAATGCCTGTCAGAACCCGCGCATCCGGCGCCATCGCCTGACGCATCTCGATCCGACCGCCGCCTTCGAAGGCCTGCGCCGGCGCAACCGAGCCCCCGTGCAGCGTGACCTGCATCGGGCCATCCGCGGCGCCCTGCGGCCGCGCGAAGACCGCCGACTGCGCCCGCAGCACCAGATCCCCTGCCTGAAGTGCAAAGCCGGACAGCTGCAGCGCCGCCTCCTCCTGCGCGGCACCCTGCCAGCTTACATCACGCCCGTCGCCGCCCAGAAGCTGCGCGACCTCGTCAGGTTCCGGGGCCGCCTGCGCAGCCAGTGGCAGGCCTGCCAGAATCACGCCGGCCAGGATGCGTAGATATGCCAATCGCCGTTCTCCATAGGTTTCAATCGGGCATCGTTGTGCGTGCCACGACCGATGTCGCCTTCAATCTATACGCGCGCGCATCGCTTGAACAGGGCCGGCTGGGGCACGGC
>CAZMBT010000131.1:1305-6135 GCA_964564395.1 uncultured Alkalilacustris sp. | reverse complement strand
CGCGTTGCGCAGCAGGTTCACGATCACCTGCTCCAGCCGCACCTTGTCGGCCATCACCAGGACCGGATGGCGCGGCATGGTCCGCACCAGCTCGACGCGGCGGCTCTTGAACTGCGGCTCCATCATCGACAGCGCCGCCGCAACGCTGTCGCGCAGATCGACACGTTCGAAGCTGTCGCCTCCCTTGCCGGCATAGCCCTTGAGCTGGCGCGTGATCGCGCTCATGCGCTCGATCAGATCGTCGATGCGCTGGAAGGAGGCCAGCGCCTCGGCCGGGCGCGCCCGCTGCAGCAGCAGCCGCGCGCCCGCCAGATAGGTGCGCATCGCCGCGAGCGGCTGGTTCAGCTCGTGGCTGACGGCGGCCGACATCTCGCCCAGCGCCGCCAGCTTGGAGGACTGCGCCAGCGTCTGCTCGGCCACGGCGAGATCCTTCTGCACCTTCTGACGCGCCGCCACCTCGCGCTGCAGCCGCGCGTTGAGCTGGCGCAGCTCGGCGGATTCGCGCTGAAACAGCGCCGACTGCGTCCATGCCCGCCGCGACAGCATGTAGAAGGTCAGCGTCAGCAGGATCGCAAAGCCCATGATGACCAGCGCCAGCACGCCGTTGACCCGCTCGCGCACCGAGTCGTATTTCGTGAACGATACCAGCCGCCAGCCATGGAACGGAATCCGCGCCTCCGAGCGCAGCACCGCCTCGCCGCGCAGCCGCGCATCGGGCGGCTCCTGCGCCCAGTCGGCGGTGGCCTGCAGCGCGCGCCGGATCGCCGAGGGCGCGTCGCGCAGCGCCAGCGCCTCCTCCATCGAGCGCCCGCGCCAGCGCGGCTCGGTCGCCAGGATGATCCGCCCTTCGCTGTCGGTCACCGCCACGGCATCGGCGAACCCCGCCCAGGCCTGTTCCAGCTTCATCAGGTCCACATTCACGACCACCGCCCCGATAACCCGGTTGTTCGCCACGACGGCGCGGGAATAGGCGAATTCGATACCGCCATCCTTCCGATCGGCAACGGTGAACACCGTATCGCGGGCGCGACGGGCCTCGACGAACGGCTTGGCGTCGCCCATGTCGCTGCCCAGAAGGCTGCGATCGGTGGCGGCCACCACGCGCCCCTCGGCATCCAGAAGCCGGATCGCCGCCGCGCCGATCTCGCTTTGCAGCGACATCAGCCGCTGCGAGGTGTGGATGTATTCGTCCAGCCGCAGTGCACCGATCAGCTCGGGGTCGCGCGCCAGCAGCAGGGGCACCACCGAGTTGCGCTGCAGCTCGCTCTGGATGTTGCCCGAATAGAGCACCAGCCGCAGCTCGGCGCGGTTGCGCGTGGCCTCGGTGAAGCGGTCCATCAGCCAGTTGTTCGCAACCCAGACCACGATCGCGGCCATCACGATCAGCACAGCCACGACGAGCCGCGCCCGCCAGGGCGTCGCGGCCGTACCTGCAGGCTCCGCGGAGGAAGCGCTGTCGCGGGTGTCACTCATGTCGCGAGATTACGCCGCCGCGGCCGCCCCCACAAGAAGCGGCAGCTGCCGCCCCGCTATGCCGCAGCCAGCGATTCGAGGATTGAGCGAAACAGCGCCGATCCGTCGGTGCTGCCCAGGGCGGGGGAAATCGCGCGCTCCGGGTGCGGCATCAGCCCGAGGACCCGGCGATTCGGCGACAGGATCCCGGCGATGTCGTCCATCGATCCGTTGGGATTGTCCAGATAGCGCAGCGCGATACGGTCCTCCTCGCGCAGCCGCGCCAGCGTGTCGGCATCAGCCACGTAATTGCCGTCATGATGGGCCACCGGCAGCGTGATCCGCGCGCCCGGCGCCCAGCCTGCGGTGAAGGGGCTGTCGGCGGTTTCGACGCGCAGCGCGCTGTTGCGACAGATGAATTTCAGCCCGGCATTGCGAATCAGTGCGCCGGGAAGCAGGCCGGTTTCGAGCAGCACCTGAAACCCGTTGCAGATCCCGAGGACCATGCCGCCACGCTGCGCGAAATCGGCGACCGCGGGCATGATCGGCGCCCGCGCGGCGATGGCGCCGCATCGCAGGTAATCGCCGAAGGAAAACCCGCCCGGCAATCCGACGACATCGACATCCTCGGGCAGCGCGGTGTCCTTGTGCCAGACCGCGACGGTCTGCGCCCCGGCCGCCGCGAAGGCGCGCAGCAGGTCGCGGTCACAGTTCGAGCCGGGGAAGGTGACGACGGCGGCTTTCATGCAGCGGGATCCTTGTGCTGGCCGCGGCCGGCCGCGGCGGATGACGGGTGCGCGCGAACGCACGTCCCCTTAGCGCGGAACGGCGCGGGCGAAAAGGGTGGCAGGGGCGGCCCGGCCAGCCGCGCGTGTCAGCGCCGCCCCGCCGCCACGCCCCGCCACAGCGCGGTCAGCACCACCGACAGCGCGAAGGCCACGGCGGCCGTCGCGACGATGCTCGGCCCCGCCGGCGTGTCCCAGATCAGCGAGGCATGCAGCCCGCTGACCACCGCCACAGCTCCGATCACCACCGCCAGCCCCGCCATCGACTCGGGCGAGCGGGCGAAATTGCGCGCCGTGGCTGCCGGGATGATCAGCATGGCCGCGATCAGCAACGCCCCGACAACCTTCAGCGCAACCGCCACGACAACCGCCAGCGCCACGGTCAGCACCATGCGTTCGCGCCCCGGCCGCAGCCCCGAGGCATGCGCCAGGTCCTCGCTCAGTGTCGCGGTCAGAAGCGCGCGCCAGCGCCACAGCATCAACCCCACCACCAGCGCCGCGCCGCCCGCGATCACCAGCAGATCCGAGCGCCCGACCGCCAGGATATCGCCGAACAGATAGGCCGACAGATCCACCCGCACCGTGGGCAGGAACGACACCGCCACCAGCCCGAAGGCCAGCCCCGAATGCGCCAGCACGCCCAGCGTGGTGTCCATCGCCCAGCCGCGCCCCGCCAGCGCCGCCACGATCATCGCCATCAGGAGCGCCACCACCAGCGTTCCGACAAAGATCGACAGCGCGAAGGCCAGCGACAGGGCCACCCCCAGAATGGCGGCATGCGCCGTGGCGTCGCCGAAATAGGCCATGCGCCGCCAGACCACGAAACACCCCAGCGGGCCGGTTGCCGCCGCCACCGCGACACCGGCCAGAAGCGCGCGCATGAAGAAGTCATCCAGCATCGCGCGCCCCGATCTCCTGCCCCGCGACGGCGGGGGCGTGGTCATGATCATGGTCATGCGCGTGCTGGTAGAGCGCGAGCGCCCCACCCGTGCCCAGCCCGAACAGGGCGCGGTATTCCGGCGCGTTCGACACCACGCTGGGCGTGCCCTGACAGCAGATGTGCCCGTTCAGGCAGATCACCCGGTCCGAGGCCGACATCACCACATGCAGGTCGTGGCTCACCGACAGCACCGCGCAGCCCAATTCGGCGCGCACCTGCTCGACCAGCCGGTAGAAGGCGGCGATTCCCGGCTGATCGAGGCCCTGGGTCGGCTCGTCCAGCACCAGGATCTCGGGATCGGCCAGCAGGGCACGCGCCAACAGCACGCGCTGAAACTGCCCGCCAGACAGGGTGGTCATCTGCTGTCCCTCGACGCCCGGCACCCCGACCCGGGCCAGAACCCGCGCGATGGCATCGCGGCTCTGCGCACACGGCAGCGCCAGGAAACGGCGCACCGGCATCGGCAGGGCCGCGTCGATATGCAGCCTTTGGGGCACATAACCGACCCGCAATCCCCGCTTGCGGTGCACCGTCCCACGCAGGGGCGGCAGAATGCCCAGCAGCAAGCGCAACAACACCGACTTGCCCGACCCGTTCGGCCCGACCACGGTGACGATCTCGCCCGGCGCGATGGTGAAATCCACATCGCGCAGCACCGGCGGGCCGCCGAACCCGGCGGCGAGCCCGCATGCCTCGATCAGGCTCATTGCGCGTTCTGGCAGGCGGGACACAGCCCGACCGCCTCGACCGTGCCGCGTTCGACGCGAAACCCTGCCTCGGCAGCGCCGGCTTCAAGGACGCTGCGGATACGCGCGCCCGGGGCCTCGGCCACGGCGTCGCAGTCGCGGCAGATCAGGAACACGGCTTGATGCGATTCGCCCGGATGCATGCAGGCCACGAAGGCGTTGAGCCGCCGGATGCGATGCGCCAGCCCGTGCTCGACAAGGAATTCGAGCGCCCGATATGCCACCGGCGGCTGTCGCGCGAAGCCCGCCTCCACCAGCCTGTCGAGCACCTCATAGGCGCCCACGGCGCGATGCGCCTCCAGCAGGATCTCCAGAGTACGCCGCCGCACCGGCGTCAGCCGCAGCCCCGCATCCCGCGCCAGCGCATCGGCCTGCGCCAGCACCTGCGCGGCGCAGCCATCGTGATCATGGGCGCTGAACGCGATGCCCGGCCCGTCCTGCGCGCCCTGCGACGGGGCGGCTGCGGCATCTGCATCGGGGGCGCGCGTCATCTTCGTCTCCCTTGACATGTTATCGTATAACATATGAAACGTCCGGCGTGCACACAACCGAAGGACAACACCATGCGTTACCCGATCGCACTTCTCGGCGCCACCCTCGCCGGCCCGGCGCTGGCCGATGCGCCAAACGTCGTCGCCGGCACCCCGGTGGTGCATTCGCTCGTCGAACAGGTAATGGGCGATCTCGGCTCGGCCGACCTGATCCTGGATCAGGGCGGCGATCCGCACAGCTTCCAGATGCGACCCAGCCACGCCCGCGCACTGGAGCAGGCGGATCTGGTCTTCTGGGTCGGGCCCGAGCTGACGCCGTGGCTGCAGCGCGCCCTCGACGGAAGCGAAGGCGCGGCCAGCGTGATCTCGCTGCTGACGGCGGACGGCGTCACGCTGCGCGATTACGCGCACGGGCA
>CAZMBT010000131.1:0-1205 GCA_964564395.1 uncultured Alkalilacustris sp. | reverse complement strand
GCCACGATCATTCGCATGACGGCACCGACCCGCATGCCTGGCTCGACACGGGCAATGCCGCCGTCTGGCTTGACGCGATCGCACAGGAGCTTGCCCATGCCGACCCGGGCAACGCCGACACCTACCGTGCGAACGCCGCCGCAGCGCGCGAGGCGCTAACCGCGCTGGAGGCCGACATCCGCAGCACGCTGGAGCCGGTGGGCGACGCCCCGCTGGTCATGTTCCACGACGCCTACGGCTATTTCGCCGCGCAGTTCGGCGTGAATGTCGCCGGCACCATCGCGCTGGGCGATGCCGCCGCACCCGGGGCCGCACGCATCGCGGAGCTGCGCCAGAGCCTCGCCGAGGACGGTGCCGTCTGCATTTTTCCCGAGGTGCAGCACAGCTCGCGCTATGTCGATGTCGTGGTCGAGGGCACAGGCGTGCGTGTGGGCGAGATGCTCGACCCGTCCGGCAGCGCCATGGAGCCGGGAGCCGCGCTCTACGGTGACATGATGCGCAACCTCGCCGACGCCATCGCAGACTGCGTCACCGACGCGGGCTGACGGATCCGCGCCGCCGCCACGCCTGGCGGCGGCGCAACCTTACCCCTGCTCCTGCGCGGCGTGGAACCAGGCGCGGATGGCGTCGCGATCGTCCTGCGTCATGGGGACGGTGCTGCCCGGCGGCATAGCATGGCTTCGCGCCGTCTGCAGGTAGATCTGGCGCGCCTGGCGCGCGACATCGGCATCGCTTTGCAACACCACGCCCTTGGGAGCCCAGTGCAACCCGGGCCAGGCCGGATTATCGGCATGACACATCGCACAATGGCCCAGCGTGATGTCGCGCGCGGCGTCGAACCCCGGCGCCTCGGCAAAGCGCAGCGCGGCGCCGCGCAGCTCGGCTGTGTCGGCGTCGCGCTCGGCCCGCAGCCCCGGCTCGGTGGACAGCCATGCGATGACGAGAAAGATGATCACCGTCACCGCCCAGGTCCAGTGCGGATGCCCGCGTCCGGCATGCATCGAGTTGAAGTAATGCCGGATCGAGACCCCCATCAGGAAGACGAGGCTGGCAATCACCCAGTTCCAGCCGGTCTCGAAGGCCAGCGGATAGTGGTGTGAAAGCATGAGAAAGATCACGGGCAGCGTCAGATAGTTGTTGTGCGTGCTGCGCTGCTTGGCGATCTGCCCGTATTTCGGGTCGGGCTCGCGCCCGGCCTTCAGATC
>CAZMBT010000130.1:0-6178 GCA_964564395.1 uncultured Alkalilacustris sp. | reverse complement strand
CGGTTGAGCTTGATCAGCGCAACATGGTCCGAGACTTCGACGATCAGCGTTTCGTAGGCCATGGCAGCCATCCCTCTGGTGATCAGTGGCGCGAGTCCATAGCAGCCTGCCCCCTGCGATCAAGTCATCTTTGACAGTGCGGGCAGAAGAAGCTGGAGCGCCCCGATTGCACGATGCGGCGTACCGTTCCGACGCAGCCGGGTGTGACGCAAGGCTGTCCCTCACGTCCGTAGACGCGAAAGGCGTGCTGGAAATAGCCCAGCTCGCCATTGCTCTGGCGGTGGTCGCGCAGGCTGGCGCCGCCCGCCTCGATGGCGTCCCCAAGCACCGCGCGGATGGCATGCACCAGCCGTTCGCAGCGCCGCGGGCCCAGATTGCGCGCCAGCCGCCGCGGCGACACCCCGGCGCGGAACAACGCCTCGCAGACATAGATGTTGCCCAGCCCGGCCACCACATGCTGATCGAGAAGGGCCGCCTTCATCGGGCTGCGTCGACCTGCGAGCCGGGCCTGCAGCATCGGCGCGTCGAAGGCGTTGCCCAGCGGCTCGGGACCCAGCCCTTCGAGCAGCCAGTGCTGCGCGATCTCGGCGGTCGGGGTCAGATCCATCGCGCCGAAGCGGCGCGCGTCGTTGAAGGTGACCCGGTAGCCGCCTTGCATGTCGAGCACGACGTGGTCGTGTTTTTGCGCCGACGCTTCGGCATGGGTGAAGACGCCCGGCGCCGCGCGCGTCGCGTCCGGCGCGCAAATCAGCATTCGGCCGGACATGCCCAGATGCACGATCAGCGTCTCGGCCGTGTCCAGATCGGCCAGCAGATACTTCGACCGCCGCCCGAGCCGCAACACCCGCGCGCCGGTCAGACGCCGTGCCATATCCGGGGGCAGGGGCCACCGCAGGTCCGGCCGCCGTACATCGGCCCGGAGGATGCGCCGGCCCTCCATCGCCGGGGCAAGGCCACGACGAACGGTCTCGACTTCGGGCAGCTCGGGCATTCTGGCCTCCTCGCGGCAATGCGCGCATTGTATCGGGGCAAGTGCGTCCTGTAAGGAGTTGGGGCGCGCCATCAACGGGACATACCTATGACCGAGAAGGACCCCGGCACCACCCATTTCGGATTCCGCACCGTCGAGGCGGAGGAGAAGGCGGGACTCGTCCACGGCGTCTTCAACAGCGTGGCATCGCGCTACGACCTGATGAACGACCTCATGTCGGCGGGTGTGCATCGCATCTGGAAGGATGCGATGATGGACTGGCTCGCGCCGCGAAATGGGCAGCGTCTGCTGGATGTGGCCGGCGGAACCGGCGACATCGCCTTTCGTTTCCTGGAGCGCGCGCCGCAGGCCCAAGCGGTCGTGCTGGATCTGACCGAGTCGATGCTGATCGAGGGGCGCCAGCGCGCCGAGGCCGTCGATCTGGCCGACCGGCTCGACTGGGTGGTGGGGGATGCGATGGCGCTGCCGTTCCCGGATGGCGTCTTCGACGCTTATACGATCGCGTTCGGCATCCGGAACGTGACGCGCATCGAGGCTGCGCTGTCGGAAGCGTTGCGCGTCCTGCGACCCGGCGGACGGCTGATGGTGCTGGAGTTCTCGCAACTGCCGGAACCCGCGCTGCAATGGGTCTATGACCGCTACAGCTTCAACGTGATCCCGGCGCTCGGCCGGATGGTGGCGAATGACCGCGACAGCTATCAGTATCTCGTCGAGTCGATTCGCCGCTTCCCCGACCAGGAGACGTTCGCGCAGATGATCCGCGAAGCCGGGTTCGAGCAGGTCCGCTACCGTAATCTGAGCATGGGAATCGCCGCGCTGCATTCGGGCTGGAAGATCTGAAATGCGCGGACCGCACAATCTCTGGCGCCTGATGCGCACGGGCGCCACGTTGGAGCGCACGGGCGCCATGCGCGAGGTGCTCGAGGCGATGGGCGCGCCGCCGCGGTTGCGCCTCGCCGCGCGGGTGGCCGGGTGGCCCATCCGGTGGTTCGGGTATCGCGGCGACCCGGCGCATCCGCCGGTGACACGCGCCCTCACGGCGCTGGGACCGGCCTACATCAAGTTCGGGCAGATCCTGTCCACGCGGCCGGATGTCGTCGGCGCCGAACTCGCCGAACAGCTGCGCATGCTTCAGGACAAGCTGCCGCCTTTCCCGCGCGAAACCGCCCGGCGCATCGTGTCCGAGGAGCTGGAGCGCCCGGTCGATACGCTGTTTTCCGTGTTTTCGGAACCGGTCGCCGCCGCCTCGATCGCGCAGGTTCATGAAGCATGGCGTGCCGATACCGGGGCGCATGTCGCGGTGAAGGTGCTGCGTCCCGGCATTCAACAGGCCTTCCGGCAGGATATCGACGCCTTCTATTTCGCCGCCGGGCTGATCGAGCTGATCCTGCCGGGCACGCGGCGTCTGCATCCCACGGATGTGATCGCGCATTTCGAGGGCGTGGTCATGGGCGAGCTGGATCTGCGCCTCGAAACGGCGGCGGCCGCCGAGTTTCGCGAGAACACCGCCGAGGATGCGGGCTTCCGTGTCCCCGCGCCGAGCTGGGCGCTGTCCAGCCGCACGGTGATGACGCTGGACTGGGCCGATGGCCTGCCGCTGGGCGATGTCCCCGCGCTCAAGAGCGCTGGCCACGACCTCGACGCGCTGGGCGAGCGGGTGCTGCAGCTGTTCCTGCGCCATGCGCTGCGCGACGGCTATTTCCATGCCGACATGCACCAGGGCAATCTCAAGGTCGCGTCGAACGGCGACATCATCGCGCTGGACTTCGGGATAATGGGACGCATCGACGCCTACACCCGCCGGGTCTATGCCGAGATCCTGTTCGGCTTCATCCGCAAGGACTACCGGCGCGTGGCCGAAGTGCATTTCGAAGCCGGCTATGTGCCGCCGGATCGGGACATCGACGAATTCGCGCGCGCCTTGCGGTCCGTCGGCGAGCCGATCTTCGGAATGGACGCCTCGGGCATCTCGATGGCGCGCCTGCTCAACTATCTGTTCGAGGTGACCGAACGCTTCGGCATGGAAACCCGGACCGAGCTCATCCTGCTGCAGCGCACCATGGTAGTGGTCGAGGGCGTCGCGCGCTCGCTCAATCCGCAGATCAACATCTGGGAGGTCGCGCAGCCCGTGGTCGAGGAATATATCCGCGAGAACGTCGGCCCGCGCGCCGCGATCCGCGATCTGGCGCATACCGCGCAGATGCTGGCGCGCTTCGGTCCCAAGCTGCCGCAAATGGTCGAGGACGCGCTGATCGGGCGCAATCGTTCGGAACCCGAGCCGCAGCGCAGCTGGCGCGCGCCGCTGGCCTATGTGGCGCTCGGCGCGGCGATCGCCGGGGGCGGCGTCTGGATCGGAACGCTGCTTTGAACCGCGCGCGCGATCAGCGCGTCATGGCGCGCCGGAACGCCGGGCGTGCCGTCATGCGGTCCAGATAACTGCCCAGCCGGTCCTCGACGATCTGGAACTTCGCCTTGCGCGCCCACACCCCGCAATGCGTCAGGATGATGTCCGGCACCGTCATGTGCGCGCCCATCAGGTAGGGCCCGTCGCCCATCCGGCGCATCAGGGTCTTCTGGCTGTTGGTGAATTCCCAGCGCAGGCTCTCCTTGATCGCGCTCTGGCGCAGCTCCTCGGGCAGGACGAAGCTGTGCCGCGCGGCCATCCAAAGCGCCGAGTCGAATTCGTCGAGCAGGAACTGCGTCATGCTGTCCTGCCGCGCGCGGTCGAGCGTGCCCGCCGGATAGGTCATGCGCCCCTCGCGGTCGGCGAGATACTGGATGATCGCCGTGGAGTCCGTGATCGGTGTCCCGTCCTCGACCAGCACCGGAACCTTGCCCGCCGGGTTGAAGCTGACGACGCCGTGCGACTGCGGTTGCGCAGCGACATGCTCGTAGGGCAGCTCGAGCTCTTCGAGCATCCACAGAACGCGCGCCGTGCGGCTCTGGGTGCTTCCGATCACCTTGAACATGATCGCCTTGTCTCCCTCATCTGTCTTTCGATGTCAGCAGTGCCAGCCGGATCAGCGTACGCTCCAGAACCGCCATCGCCGGCGCATTGCTGGCCGAGCGCAATGCCAGATCCGTATCGACAAGCTGCTCGATCGCCCGTTCCAGCCGCCGCCGGTCCCAGCGCTGCGCCTGCTTGATCATCCGGTCGCGCTGCTTGAAATTGCGTACCGACGCCAATGCCCGGCCGCCGCTGCCGTCCACACGCGCGGCGTGCAGCAGCCGGAAATGGCGCAGCGCCCCGATGCACAGCGTGACCGGCGCGATGCCCTGGCCCTCGATCCGGCGCAGGATCGGCCCCAGATCCGCGGATCGGGCCTCGGCGACGGTGTTGAAAAGCGTCTCGGTCCCCGCTTCGACGGTCGCGGGCATGCAGGCGGCGATGTCCTCCGACGTGACCGGGCTGTCATCGCCGTATTTGTAGAGCCCGAGCTTGCCGAGTACCTGCTGCAATTCGCCGGGGTCGACGGTCTTTGCAAGCGCGGTGATCTCGTTCATCGCGTCCCGGCCGAGCCCGGAAAGACCGTTCTGCCGCAGCATCGCCTCGATTTCGTCGCGCCCCGGCGGATCGTCATAAATGCCCAGCGCATAGGCGCTCGGATGACCCTCGAACAGCTTGCGCAACTTCGATGCCGGCTTGAGCTGGCCCGCGGTGATGATGATCTGCGCATCGCCCTCGCACCATTCGGCCAGCGCTGCGCGCGCGGCCTCGGCGGTCGAGTCGTCCGTCGCCTCTTCGACGAAAACGACGCGCGGGCCGGGAAAGAAACCCTGCGCCTTCACCGCGTCGAGCAGCAGCGCGCCGTCGCGGCGCAGCTCTGCGCCCTGCATGCGCGTCAGCCGCATCTCGGCCTCGCCTTGCGGGCCGATCAGGGCCTTGATCACCTCTTGCCGACGCAGCGCCACGCGCATCGAATCGGCGCCGAACAGCAGCAAGCCGGGGCGCTTCGGGTCGGGCCGGGCAAGGTAGCGCGGTGCGTCACGCGGTGACAGCTTCATGCCGGGATCGCCCAGTCATCCGCCGAGGCGAGGATCTGCGCGGCAATCTGATCGGCAAGGATGCGCATCAGACGCTTCTCGGCATCGGCGCGCGCGACGCGCTCGGACAGCGGGTCGGTCGTCAGCGACCAGCCGGTGAAGCTGCGGACCGTGCCCTGCGTCATCTCGCCGTCGGTGGTCGTGTCGGTGACCGAATAATCCAGCCGTCCGGTCAGGACCTGACGCGTCGCCCCGAGGCGCCGGGTCACCGCCGAGGTGTCGGAACCGGTGGTGATATCGTAGTCCAGCAGATAGCGGGCGTCCTGCGGGCGGCCCAGCCGTTCCTCCAGCGCGGCGACAAGCGCGAATTCGGCGCTGTCGCGTGGCGTGCGCATGCGGATGCGCCCCCGCAGCGCATGTGCCGCCCCGCCCGGCGCCAGCGCAGGCGAGAACCCGCACCCTGCTGCCAGCACCGGCAGCCCGGCAAGCAGTGTCAGCAGCGATCTGCGCTCATACAACCACATTCACGATCCGCCCCGGCACGACGATCAGCTTCTTCGGCGCGGCGCCGGCGAGCGCCTTGACCACAGCATCGTCGGCCAGCGCGATCTTTTCAATCTCTTCGCGCGGCAGTTCCTTGCCCACGCGGATTTCCGAGCGGCGCTTGCCGTTGATCTGCACCGGCAGGGTGACCTCGTCGTCGACCAGAAGGGCGGGGTCCGCCGCGGGCCAGGGCGCGATCGCGACCAGCCCTTCACCGCCGCAGGCCGACCAGATGTCCTCGGCCAGATGCGGCACCATCGGCGCCATGAGCTGCGCCATGATGCGCAGGCTCTCGCGCCGCGCCGCGCCGCCGGCCTGCGTTTTCGCCAGCGTGTTGCTCAGCGCGTAGAGCGCGGCGATGGACTTGTTGAAGGCAAAGCCCTCGATGCCCCGGGTCACCGTGTCGATGGCGCGATGCGACGCCTTGCGCAGCTCCTGATCGGCCTGCGGGGCAGGGGGGGTGTCGTCGCGCGCGGCCTCGTCGGCCAGACGCCAGACACGCCCCAGATGCCGGTAGGCGGCTTCGGCGCCCGCCGCCGTCCATTCCACATCGCGCTCGGGCGGCGAATCCGACAGGATGAACCACCGCGCCGTGTCCGCGCCATAAGCCGAGATGATGTTGATCGGATCCACGACGTTCTTCTTGGATTTCGACATCTT
>CAZMBT010000129.1:0-6182 GCA_964564395.1 uncultured Alkalilacustris sp. | reverse complement strand
AGAGCACCATCACCGCCATGGTCAGCGCGATCGCCAGCAGGGTGGGCACCTCCCAGCCGAAATGATGGATACGCGTGCCGAAGACGGCATTGATCAGATGCGCGAACGGCACCTGCCCTTGCTGAATGCCCACCAGCGTGAGCGCGGCGAACAGCGCCATCACCCCCTGGCTGAAGTTCAGGATACCGCTGGCCTTGAAGATCAGCACGAAGCCCAACGCGACCAGCGCATACAGCACGCCTGCCATCAGCCCGTTGACCGCCACCTCGATCGCGAAGAATACCTCGATGGGCATCACGCACCCCCCCTGCCGTTGCGCGCCTCAGTCATGCTGCACCCCCAGATAGGCATCGATCACCGCCTGATTGCGCCGCACCTCATCGGGTGAGCCGTCACCGATCTTCTTGCCGTAATCCATCACCACCACCCGATCCGACAGATCCATGACGACGCCCATGTCGTGCTCGATCAAGGCGATGGTGGTGCCGAATTCGTCGTTCACGTCGAGGATGAAACGCGACATGTCCTCCTTTTCCTCGACATTCATCCCGGCCATCGGCTCGTCGAGCAGCAGGAGCCGCGGCTCGGCCGCCAGTGCCCGCGCAAGCTCGACCCGCTTCTTGAGGCCATAGGGCAGACGCGCGACCGGGGTTTTGCGGATGTTCTGGATCTCGAGGAAATCGATGACTTTCTCGACCTGCTCACGATTGGCGTTTTCCTCGCTCTGCGCGCGCCCCCACCACAGCGACTGCGCGAAAAGGCCGGTCTTCATGTGATTGAGCCGGCCGGTCATGATGTTGTCCAGAACGCTCATCCCCTCGAAGAGGGCGATGTTCTGGAATGTCCGCGCGATGCCCTGCCGCGCCACCTGATAGGGGCGCATCCGTGGCCGGATGGCCCCCTCGAAATACACTTCGCCGACCTGCGGGCGATAAAAGCCCGAAATCACGTTGAGCATCGACGACTTGCCCGCGCCGTTGGGGCCGATGATGGCGCGGATTTCGCCCTCGCGGATGTCAAAGCTGATATCCTTGATGGCGGTGACGCCTCCGAAACGCAGCGTGATGTTGCGCATTTCCATGAGAACGCCGCCGATGCGACGGCCGTCCGGGGTGGTCCAGCCCTCTGTGTTCATGTCCTTCATTGTGCGGCCACCTTCTGCGCGATGGGCTGCACCTCGGCATCCCGGATTTCCAGCGTTGCAGAGATCTTGCCCTTGCGACCGTCCTCGTAGGTCACCTCGGTCTGCGTGTAGATGCTGCTCGACCCGTCATAGAGCGCGTTAATCAGATCCTCGTACTTCTCCTCGATGATCCGCCGGCGTACCTTTCGGGTGCGTGTCAATTCGCCATCATCCGCGTCGAGTTCCTTGTGCAGCACCAGAAACCGATGCACCTGACAGCCCGACAGCATGTCGTCCTGCGCGATGCTGGCATTCGTCTCCGACACATGGTTCTGGATCATCGCCAGAACCTGCGGATGGCCGGCAAGCTCCTGATAGGAGGCATAGGCGATATTGTTTCGCTCGGCCCAGTTCCCCACGGCGGCCAGGTCGATATTGATGAAGGCTGTACAGAATTCGCGCCCGTTTCCGAAGACCACCGCCTCAAGGATATTCGGGTAGAATTTGAGCTTGTTCTCGACGTATTTCGGCGCGAACAACGACCCGTCGGCCATCTTGCCGACATCCTTGGCACGATCGATGATCCGCAGATGGCCGGTCCCTTCCTCGAAGAAGCCCGCATCCCCGGTAGCGACCCAGCCCAGCTCGTCCTTGGTGTCGCGGGTGGATTCGGGGTTCTTGTAGTATTCGACGAAGGTGCCGGGCGAGCGGTAGAAGACCTCGCCATTCTCGGCGATGCGAACCTCGACGCCTGGCGACGGCACGCCTACGGTGTCGTTGCGCACCTCGCCGTCGGGCTGCTGGGTGATGAAGACGCTGGCCTCGGTCTGACCGTAGAGCTGCTTGAGATTGATCCCGAGCGAGCGGTAGAACTCGAATATCTCGGGGCCGATCGCCTCGCCCGCGGTATAGGCCACGCGGATGCGCGACAGTCCCAGCGTGTTCTTGAGCGGCCCGTAGATCAACGCCTCACCGATGCGGTACTTCATCCTGTCGGCGGCGCTGACCGGTTTTCCGTCCAGCAGCCTCGGGCCAACCTTGCGCGCATGCTCCATGAAATGGTGGAACATGCGCCGCTTGGCCGCACTCGCATCCTCCATGCGGATCATCACATTGGTCAGCATCGTCTCGAAGATGCGCGGCGGCGCGAAGAAATAGGTCGGGCCGATCTCGCGCAGATCGGTCATCATCGTGTCGGGGCTTTCGGGGCAGTTGACGCAGAAGGCCGTCCAGTACGCCTGCCCGATGGAAAAGATGAAATCCCCCACCCAGGCCATGGGCAGATAGGCGAGAACCTCTTCGCCGGCCTGCAGCTTGTCGAATTCCGACGACGCACGCGCGGTTTCGATGATGTTGCGGTTGGACAGCACGACGCCCTTGGGCTTGCCCGTGGTGCCCGAGGTGTAGAGCATCACGCAGGTCGAGTCGTAATCGAGTTCGGCACGGCGCGCGGCAAGCTCGGCTTCCAGCCGCTGGCGCGCGGCGCGCCCTTCCGCCTGCACGTCAGGGTAATGGTTCATCCGCGCATGGTCGTATTTGCGCATGCCGCGCTTGTCGATGTAGATGATGTGCTCGATATGCGCGACACGATCCTGGATCTCCAGCACCTTGTCGACCTGCTCCTGATCGCCCGCGACGATGAAGCGTGCGCCGCAATGCTCCAGGACATAGGCCATCTCTTCGGCGACGGAGTCCTGATAGAGCGGGACCGGAATCGCGCCGACGGACTGCGCCGCCACCATTGACCAGTACATCGCAGGACGATTGCGGCCGATGATGGCCACATAATCGCCACGCGCCACGCCGAGCACCAGAAAACCGAGTGCGAGCGCATCGATCTCCTCGCGGGCCTGTGCCCAGCTCCAGCTTTGCCAGATGCCGAATTCCTTCTCGCGATACGCTGTCAGCGCACCGAAATCGCGGGCATTGCGCTCAAGCAGCGCGGGAATCGAATGCAACGCACCCGCCTCCGCCGACCTATCCACCAATGTACTCCTCCCCGAGCCGACATGGCCACGCCGTGTCACATTCGTGATTCTGTGGCGTCGTGTTCGTGATGCTACTCCTTGCCGACCGAGTTTTGCGCTACTTTTGCGCAATCCTTGCGAATTGTTACAGGCGCGCAGCGCTCTTTCACCGGACGGGTCGATGGTGGTATGCGCAATGACGGAGGAACCGTCATGAACAGGACCGAGGACAGCACGGCCAAGCTGACCCGGGCCGGGCTGAATCTCATTCAGCAGGCGCTGTCGATCTATGACGGCGAGCTCCGGCTCGCCAATTGCAACAGTCGCTTTGCCGAGATGTTCGATCTGCCCGACTGGCTCGCGACCCCCGGCGCACATTTCGAGGACACCATCCGCCACCTAGTCCTTCGCGGCGAATACGGCGAAGTCGACGACACCGAGGAAGCCGTGCGGCTGCGCGTCGAGATGGCGCGCGCATTCCAGCCCCACTACATGGAGCGACAACGCTCCAACGGCCGGTGGATTTCGGTCGAGGGGTCGCCGCTGCCGCAGGGCGGCTGGGTGACGGTGTATACCGACATTACCGAGATCAAGCATCAGGAAGAGCTGTTGCGCGCCCGCTCGGAGGAGCTGTCCGACCAGCTTCTGGCACATGCGGAGCGCCTCAGCCAGGCGAACCGCGAACTCGCGGCCACCAATGCCGCGCTGGAGGAAGCCAAGCGCGAACTCATCGAGATGGAGGCGCGCACGAGACTGACCACGGAAATGATGCCGGCGCATATCGCGCATGTGGACCCGGACCTGCACTACACCTATTCCAACCGGCGGCTGAGCAGTGTGCTTCCGGGCCGGCCCAGCAACATCATCGGGCTGCACAGCCGGGATGCGCTGGGCGATGCGGCGTTCGAGCGCATTGCGCCTTGCCTGCAGCGCGCGCTCGACGGAGAGCCGAGCGTGCATGAATTCGGCGACGACGAGAGCGGGCGGCGCATCCGTGCCGCCTTCACCCCGGACCAGCGCGACAATGGCGAAATCAGCGGTATCTACATCCTGTCGATGGATGTCACCGAGGAGGCCCAGGCGCGCGCCGCAGTGATGCAGACACGCAAGCGCGAACTGGCGGCGCAGCTCACATCGGGGCTGGCGCATGATTTCGCAAATCTGCTGACAATCATACTGGGGCTGCAGAGCCGCCTCCAACGGCTCGAGGGGCTGCCCGAGCACGCCGCCGAACTGGTGCACGCCACGATGAACGCCGCGCAGCGCGGCGGCCGGCTGCTGGACCGGATCGCGGCGATTTCGGGCCCGCGCGAGCTGCGCCCGACGGCCACGGATCTCGCCGCGCTGATGTCCGATCTGCGGCTGTTGGCGGCACCCACCCTGCCGGAGGACATCGCGCTGCAGATCGACTGCGATGACAGCGGCGCACCACTGATGCTGGATGCCGGATCGCTGCAGGATGCCCTGCTCAACCTGATTCTGAACGCGCGCGACGCGCTGAAGGGGCATGGTCACCTCGGCGGCGAAATCACGATCGAGGCCCGCCCGGTCGGAGATACCTGGCTGGAGTTCGTCGTTTCCGACACGGGCCCGGGTTTCACCGCCGAGGCGCTGGCCCGCGGGCTCGAACCCTTCTTCACCACCCGCGGCGGTGAGGGCTCGGGGCTCGGCCTGGCCATGGTCTATGACCACGCCAAGCTGGCCGGCGGCACCGTGCGCCTTGACAACCGGCCGGAAGGCGGCGCCGAGGTGACACTGCGCCTGCCGCAGCGCCGCGCCACGGGCGGCGACGCACCGCGCCTCATCCTGCTGGTCGAGGATTCCGAGGATATTCGCACCAGCGTACGCGAGCTGCTGCGGCGGCTGGGGCACAACGTGCTGGAAGCCACCAGCGGCGAAGAGGCGCTCGGCCTCGCCGATGTGCCGGGGGTCGATACCGTACTCAGCGACATCAATCTGGCGGGCGGTCTCACGGGGCTGGAACTCTTGCGACGGCTGCGGGAACGAGGCGGCCTGCAATCGATGCATCTGATGACCTCGCTGCCGCCGGGTGCGCCGCTGCGTCAGGAAGCCGGCGCCGAATTCCCGATCATCTCCAAGCCTTTCACGCTGACCGATCTCGCGGCTTTTCTGAGCATGGAGCAGGCGGCATGAGTCCGCCGCATGTCGCCATTCTCGACGATGAGGCCGAGATCCGGCAGATGCTGTCGCAGACCCTGGGCGAGGCGGGATTTTCCACCGCCACCTTCGCCCGTGCCACCGAATTCGAGGCCGCGCTGCGCCAGCGATCACCCGATGTCTGCCTCGTGGATCTGGGGCTGCCGGATCGCGACGGACTCGCGCTCGTGCATCGGCTGGCCCTGGAATCGGGCGCGGCCATCATCATCATTTCGGGTCGCGCGCAGGTCCATGACCGGGTCACGGGGCTGGAACTCGGCGCCGATGACTACATCATCAAGCCGTTCGACCCCGCCGAGGTCGTCGCGCGGGTGCGCGCGCGTCTGCGCCGCCCGCAGGCGGCCGCTCAGGCCGGTTCGCAGATCGTGGCCTTCAATGGCTGGGAAGCCCATTTCGACCGCTATGTCCTGATCGACGCGCAGGGCCGCGAAGTGCCCTTCAGCCACGCCGAGGGCGAGGTACTCCGACTCTTTCTGGAGTCCCCGAAACGTCTGATCAGCCGGGCCCAGATGCAGGAAGCGCTGGGCGGCGCCGCCGGCGAAAGCTTTGACCGCGCGATGGATGTGCGCATATCGCGCCTGCGCACCAAGCTGGGGGAAGATCCGCGCAACCCGCGCCTGATCAAGACGATCTACGGCGCGGGGTACATCTTCCTGGGCGAAGTCAGCCGACGCTGACGGGTGCGCCCGGCAGTCGGGCCAAGGGGGCGGAACCTCTCAGCCGCCCAGCCGTGCCACCGCGCCCGCCAAGACCTGCAGAGCAGTGACCAGATCCGCTTCGGCGGTATCCTCGTCGAAATTGTGGCTGACCCCGTTGATCGATGGCGCGAACAGCATCGCCGCGGGCATCAGCCGCGACATGTTCGACGCGTCATGCAGCGCCCCGGACGGCATCCGCCGCCAGCGCCCGGGCGC
>CAZMBT010000128.1:4565-6221 GCA_964564395.1 uncultured Alkalilacustris sp. | reverse complement strand
AGGACGCCCGGCTCTGGCGCTGTGTCGGCCCCGGCCGGCCGGGCGATCTGCATGTTGCAGCCGGCGCACGGATCGCGAGGCCCGTCGAAACCTACCCGCAGCCAAGCCGCAGGACCTCCCTGGCGGAGCTGTGCCGGCGGGTCGTTCTGGACAATTACGCCCCGGCGGCCGTGCTGCTGAACCGCCGGTTCGACTGTCTCTATCTGCTGGGCCCGACCGAACGCTATCTCAGCGTGACGCAGGGCCACCCCGATCCGGGCTTTCTGGGCATGTTGCCCCGGACGCTGCACGCACGGTTCCGCGCGGCGGCGGCGTCCTGCGACGCCGCGAACCCGGTCGTGGCCGTGCCCGGCGGACGTTCGGCCCGCGAGGGCCGGTTCAACATCGAGCTGCGCGCGGTGCAGGCCGGCAAGGAAGACCTGCTGCTTGCCTGCTTCCTCGATGCCCCGCCCGCGGCGACCGGATCACCTGCCGATGGGGACGGGGCGGCGGATGCCGCATCGCGCATCGCCGAGCTCGAGGCCGATCTGGAGGCGACCCGCAACGATCTCAGCGATGCCCTGCGCGAACTGGAACAGGAGGTCGAGGGCCACGCCGCCGATGCCGCCGAGGCGCTGTCGGTCAACGAGGAGTTCCAGTCCACCAACGAGGAACTGCTCGCCTCGAAGGAGGAGTTGCAGGCCCTCAACGAGGAGCTGACGGCGCTGAACGCCCAGTTGCAGGAAACCGTCGAGCGCCACCGCACGACGGCGAACGACCTGCAGAACGTGCTCTACAGCACCGATGTTGCGACGATCTTCCTCGACCGTGACCTGAACATCCGGTTCTTCACGCCCACCGCCCGCGCGGTGTTCCATGTCATCCCGACCGACATCGGCCGGCCGCTGTCCGATCTGGCCGCCCTGTCAAGCGACGCGGACCTGGCGCCCGACGCGGCCACGGTGCTGGCGACGGCAAGACCGGTCGAGCGCGAGATCGCCGGCGCCGGGGGCATCTGGTATCTGCGCCGGGTCCAGCCCTATCGCGCCGATGGCGGGCGCGTCGAAGGCGTGGTGATCACCTTCGTCGACATCACCGAGAACAAACGGACGCATGCGGAACTGGTCGCCGCCCGGCGCGAGGCCGACCGCGCGACGGCGGCAAAGTCGCGGTTCCTCGCCGCCGCGAGCCACGATCTTCGCCAGCCGCTGCAGTCGCTGGCGCTGCTGCACGAGCTGATGACCCGCGGCAGGCGCAGCGCCGAGGCGCTGCGGCTGGCGGCGCTGATGGACCGCACGCTGAAGACGATGACCGAGATGCTGGACGCGCTGCTGGACTTGAACCGCATCGAGGCCGGCATCGTGCGCCCTCAGGTGCGGGCCGTCGCGGTTGCCCCCCTCATGGCAAATCTTGCCGAGGAATTCGCGCCGCTGTGCGAGCTGAAGGGGCTGAAGCTGCGGGTGGTGCCGACCAGGGCCTGGGTGCGGACCGATCCGCAGCTCCTTCGGCAGATGCTGCGCAACCTCCTGTCGAATGCGGTAAAATACACGCCGAGGGGCGGCATCCTGATGGGCTGCCGCATCCGTGGCGACCGCCTGACGATCCAGGTCTGCGACAGCGGCATCGGTGTGGCCCCGTCCGAGCAAAAGGCGATCTTCGACGCCTATCATCAGGGCG
>CAZMBT010000128.1:0-4465 GCA_964564395.1 uncultured Alkalilacustris sp. | reverse complement strand
GCCGAGGGCCACAGCGTCGTCGCCATGGCCAATGCGCCGGATGCCCTGGCCTGGGCCGCACGGGCCGCGGAGCCGCTCGACCTGCTGCTGACGGATTTCGACCTGCATGGCGGTGCGTCCGGGCTGTCGCTGGCGCGGGATCTGCCTCGGGTTCTGGGCCATGGCGTCCCGACCATCATCCTGACCGGCGACATCACGGCCGAGACGATGCGCGAGATCGCGGGAACCCCCTTCGTGCAGCTCGTCAAGCCCGTCCTGCCCGACGCGCTGCTGGTCCGGATCGCCACCCTGCTGCGGGACGCCCGGGCAGCCCAGGCGCAACACAGCACAGGCTCTGCGCCCGAACAGGCGACAGTGCATGTCGTGGACGAAGATCCCATGGTGCGCGAGGCCACCCGCCGCCTGTTCGAGGCCGAGGGGTGGGCCGTGGTCACCTACCCGTCGGCCGAGGCATTTCTGGCCGCTCCGCGTCCGGGCGCCAGAGCCTGTCTGGTCATCGACGACCGCTTGCCCGGCATGAGCGGTGTTGCGCTGCTGGAGGCCCTGCGGGCGGAGCGCTCGTCCCTGCCGGCGGTGATGCTGACGGGAAGTGGCGACACTGCCCTGGCCGTTAGCGCGATGAAGGCGGGCGTCGCGGACCTGATCGAGAAACCGGCCAGCGCGGCGGATCTTCTGGCCAGCATCGGACGGGCCCTCGAACAGGCGACCGACGATCGCGCCCGGCACGGTGCCCGGCGCATGGCGCTGAAATCCTTCGCCGATCTCACGCCCCGCGAACGCGAGGTCATGGCCCGGGTGCTGGAAGGCGCGCCGAACAAGATCATCGCCGCCGACCTCGGCATCAACCAGCGCACGGTCGAGAACCACCGGGCGGCGGTGATGCGCAAGACCGGGGCCACGTCGCTGCCGGACCTCGTCCGGCTGGCGATGGCGGCCGGACTGCCGGGCGTCTAGGCCACGGCGCAACTGAGAAGTTTCGGGGCCGTGACACGGGGGCCGGGCACTCGCCGCCCCTGACGTCGGGCGGAGTCCTTGCCGCACGGCGGAGGCAACACCGCATGTTAGCGTGAAGGCGGGCAATGCCGGGCATGATGCCGGAACGGCGCCACCTCGGATGCGCCCAACCTCGAAGGACCTCGCATGAAATTCAAGATCCCGCGCGCGATTCGCCGGGCGATGCGGCTGGCGCGCGCAGGCAAGCCGCGGTCGTCCGCACGGGCGATGCAGCGGGCGATAGGTGCAACGATGATCAAGACCACGCTCTCGACCCTGCAGGCCATGACGCCGGGCAAGCCGACCGTCGCGAGAAAGCACCGCAAGACGCCGGTAAAGGCACGGCAGAAAGCGGCACCCAGGGCTGGCGCGCAGGTGGACCGGCGCCCGAGCGCCGTGGTGAAGCAGCTGCGCGCGGCGCGGTCATCACTGCCCGCTCGCCTGTTGCTCGATCGGGGACCTGTGCCTTCGCGCCCGCCGCCCATACCCCGGGGCGCACAGTATCTGGACCGCACCTATCGCGGTCGTGCCGGGACCCGCAACTTCAAGCTTTTCCTGCCGGCCGGGCAATCGCAAGGGCCGAAGGGGCTGATCCTGATGCTGCACGGCTGTTCGCAGAACCCCGACGACTTTGCGACCGGCACCGACATGAACGCGGTGGCGCAGCGGCACGGTCTGGCAGTCGCCTGGCCGGAGCAGACCCGCGACCACAACGGCGCGTCCTGCTGGAACTGGTTCGCGCCCGTCAACCAGGCGCGCGGCAAGGGCGAGCCGGCGATCCTTGCCGGCCTGACCCGCGCCCTGATGCGGGAGTTCGGGCTGGACCGGGAGGCCGTGTTCGTGGCCGGCCTGTCGGCGGGCGGGGCGATGGCTGTGATCCTGGCCGAGACCTACCCGGATGTCTTCTCGGCCGTAGGCGTGCATTCGGGGCTTGCGCGCGGGGCTGCCAGCGATGTGATGTCGGCGCTCGCCGCCATGCGCAGTGGCGGCACGCCGGCGGCCGTCCTGGCGCGCCGCCGCCCGGCGGCGGGCACCCGTGCTCCAGCCCGCCGGATCGTCTTTCACGGCGATGCAGACAGCGCCGTGCACCCCTCCAACGCGTCGCAGATCGTGCTGGCCGCGGTCGGACCCCGGACTCTGGCCCGGGCGACGCCCGCTGAGGCAGCGGGCCGCCCCTATCTGCGCACCGAGTATGCGTTGCTCGACGGGACGGTCGATGTGGAGCTCTGGCAGATCACGGGCGCGGGCCACGCCTGGTCGGGGGGCAAGGCGGGCGGCTCCTTCACCGATCCGCGCGGACCCGACGCATCGGCGGAAATGGTGCGGTTCTTTCTCGCCCGGTCTCGCTGACGGCGCGCGCGTCAGGGAACGGCCCCTGCGTTGCGGCGTTGTCCATGTACGACCCGCCGCAGACTCCGAACACCGGGGTGCGCTGCACTTGCCCCGTCCTCGATCGACACCGCGCCGAGACCTTCGAGGCGCGAGCGGAGCGGCGGTCCACGACCCTGCAGGGGGCCCCCTGCGCTCAGAGTTCCCGGCCTCCGGGAACAGGGAGAACATCATGTCACCCACCACGACCACCCCCACCGACGCGTCCGGCGGCGGCACCCACGCCTTTGCCCGCGACGGGTTTGCCGAAGCGGCGCTCCACGAGCTGAAGGCGTCGGATCTGGAAGGCGCCAAGGTCTATGGCCGCGAGGATGAGACCATAGGCTCGGTCAGCGCGCTCAAGATCGGATCGGAGGGCCGGATCAACGCGGCCGTGGTCGATGTCGGCGGTTTCCTCGGCATCGGCGCGCATTCGGTGCTGGTCCCCTTCGGCGACCTCACGGTGCTGCGGGCAACCGGCGGGTCCGATGTGCGCGTTCACATGGACACCACCAAGGACAGGCTGAAGGCGATGCCGCATCACGGCGGCTGACACCGGATCTCGGCCGGAACGAAGTGGCCACGCATCAGGGTGCGTGGCCTTTCTCGTCGATGCAGGTCGGCTGCGGGGCCACGCATGGCCCCGCAGGAGTGCATCAGTTCATCGCCTCGTATTGCGGCAGGGACTGAACCTGCTCCTTGGTGGCGTCCACGTAGGCGCGCATGTCGGTGGCGCGGTCGTTCGTCAGAACCGTCAGCTCGTCGAAGCGCAGCGACACTTGGTGCGACCCCATCCCAAGGAAACCGCCGAAATCGATGATCACGTTCGTGATCGCCCCGTCAGCATCGAGGACCAGATCTTCGACCGTCCCCACAGATGTGTCTGAGGGGTCGTACACCGTCGCACCGACCAGCATGTCGCTCGTTACGCGCGTCGAATCAACCACGTGGTAGCCGTCGCGGATCAACTCCGGTCGGGCAAGTGCCGTGCGGTCGGTCGTGGCCACGACGGTCCGGTCCGCCGGCTCGCCGTCGATCATCGACGAACGGTCATAGGCAGGCGAGCCCTCGAGCATCGCCGCAGAGACATTCACGATGACATGCATCTGCGCCCGGTCATCGGGATCGGAGGCGAACGTCACCTGATCCATCGTGACCGCCACATCGCGCTCGCCCATGCCGAGAACCCCGCCGACGCCGATCACGAGGGCGCGGACCTGACCGTCATGCGACAGCACGATCTCGTTGATCTGCCCGATGTTGTCCATGTCGTCCAGATCGGCCCGGCTGACCGTCGCCATGGCTCCGGTTCTTGCTGCCGAACCGTCTGCGGACACCCGACGCGCATGGACATCATGGCCCATCAGCTCGGATGCGAAGAGGTCGGACTGGCTCCGCTGGGTCAGAAACCCTGCCATGCCCGCGCTCTGGCTCTGCGTCGCGCGCTCGGGAGCGGGCGTGTTCTGGGCCAGCATCACCGAAGGCAGGCCAAGCGCCAGCGCAAGCGCCGTGGTTGAAAGAAGCCGCTTCATCGGAAGTCCTCCGCGGGCAAGGGGCAGATCGACAACCGTCTGCGTGTTTGCCCGACACAGGGACAACGCGCAGTATCAGGGCGCGTTCCTTCTTTTGCCGATGAACGGACTGGACCGGGCGGCTCCCTTGACGGCGGCGGAGGGAGCGGCCGTGCCCGGTCGCAACCTGCAAGCGGCAAAACTCCCGTGACCCGTGGGCAGGCACGGGCCGTCACCAACATGCATCAGTCCGGTCACAGCCGGGCAGCGGTATCCTCTGCCCGTCCGATCCCGGCCCGGCTGTGCCAGTGCGCGGGTTGGGGGCTGTCGGACGTGACGCAGCTGCACCGCTGCACCGCCACGGTGGAACGCGTCCGGGACGGAAGTTGTTGAGGGGGAGACCAGCGTCGCCGGAACGGCGGCCTGCCATGTCCAGAAAGGACCTGCACATGACCTGGGATCGGATCGAGGAAGAATGGACCACGATGACCCGCCGGATACGTGCGGACTGGCGGGATGGCCCGGCAGGCCTCAAGGCGCCCCGCAGGGAGCGTGAAGCGATGCCGCCCTGGTCCGCGACACCGGCCGATTCG
>CAZMBT010000127.1:0-6356 GCA_964564395.1 uncultured Alkalilacustris sp. | reverse complement strand
GAACTGCGCGACATGCTGTTCGGCAATTACGACCGGCTGATCTATCAGGCGCAGACCGACGATCCCGCGCTGGACCGCAAGGCGCGCGACTGCGCCGCACGCCTCGGCCTGGCCTATGAGCGCCGTCTCACCGGCTACGGCGATCTCGACACCGCGCTGCGCGCGCAGGCCTGATCGAAACATGGGGTGCGGGCCGCGCGGCGCAGCGCCATTGACCGTGCCGGCACGCGGGTTAAGCTTTGCCACCTTCCCAGCCCCACACGAAAGGCCCCGACAATGACACGGATGGAGACCCCGCAGACCGCCCCGATCGATCCGGTCCGGCTCGACCGGCTGGCCGAGGTCGGGGTCCGGGTCGGGCTGAACCTGCAGCCCGGGCAGGATCTGCTGCTCACCGCGCCGGTGGAGGCACTGCCGCTGGTGCGCCGCATCGCGGTGCATGCGTATCGGGCCGGGGCGGGGCTGGTCACGCCGCTCTTGTCGGATCCGGAGCTGACGCTGCTGCGCTACCGCGAGGCGCCGGACGACAGCTTCGATCGCGCCGCGGGCTGGCTCTATGAGGGGATGGCGCAGGCTTTCGACGCGGGAACCGCGCGCATGGCGGTGGTCGGGGACGACCCGATGCTGCTGTCGGCGGAATCGCCGGACAAGGTCTCGCGCGCCAGCAAGGCGCAGTCGCAGGCGTACAAGCCGGCGCGCGAACGCATCACCGGATTCGACATCAACTGGAACCTCGTCTCATACCCCGGCACCGCCTGGGCGCGACAGGTCTTTCCCGATCTGCCCGACGACCAGGCCGTTGCGCGGCTCGCCGATGCGATCTTTGCTGCCTCGCGCGTCGATGCCGAGGACCCCGTCGCCGCCTGGGCCGAGCACAACGCCGCGCTGCGCATGCGCACCGACTGGCTGAACGCGCAGGCGTTTCACGCCCTTCACTTCACCGGCCCAGGCACCGATCTGATCGTCGGGCTGGCGGACGGGCATGAATGGATGGGCGGCGCCTCGCTGGCGCGCAACGGCATCACCTGCAACCCCAACATTCCCAGCGAGGAAGTCTTCACCACCCCGCATGCCGCGCGCGTCGAGGGGCATGTCCGGGCCACCAAGCCGCTCTCCTATCAAGGGACGCTCATCGAGGATATCGCCGTGCGATTCGAAGCCGGGCGCATCGTCGAGGCCACCGCAAGCCGCGGCGAGGAGGTGCTGCACAAGGTTCTCGAATCGGATGACGGCGCCAGCCGGCTCGGAGAAGTCGCGCTGGTACCGCATGGCTCGCCGATCTCGCAATCGGACCTGTTGTTCTACAACACGCTGTTCGACGAGAACGCCGCCTGCCACATCGCGCTGGGACAGTGCTATGCCAAGTGCTTTCGCGACGGTGCTCATCTGAGCCGCGAACAGATTGCCGCACAGGGCGGAAATGAAAGCATGATTCACATCGACTGGATGATCGGCTCGGCGCAGATCGACATTGACGGGCTGCACGCCGATGGCCGCCGCGTGCCGGTATTCCGCCGCGGCGAGTGGGCATCCTGACACCGCTCGGCGGCGAGCAGCCGACGCCGGCGGACACGGCACCACCTCCATTGCACCGACAGCACGCCTTGCCTATGGTCGAGGCGGCCGGGGCGAATACCCTTCCCGTCCGCAAGCAAGGTAACCGATGCAAGACAACCTGCAGCCCATCATCCACAAGGCGCCGGTAAGGCAGCTGCGCCTGCGTGTGGCGCAGTCGGGGCTTTCGATCGGCGACAAGGTCGAGATCCGACCGCTCGATCACGGCGGCATCGGTGTCTTCGCGACATTGCGCCGGCGCTGGCTGGGGCTGTTCTCGCGCCGCGTCGACACGATGCTCGGCGAGTTGGCGGAATCGGCGTCCGATGTCGTGGCCCCCGCACTTGCGCGGGGCGATGCGTTGCGGGTGCGGATCGTCGATCTGACGCCCGAGCACCTGGCGCGCGACAGCACGCCGGGGCTGCATATCTCGATCTGGGGCGATCCGGAGCACATGGCGCCCGCCGCCGCCCCGCGCACACCCCCGGCCCGCCCCGGACCCGCCGAAACCGGCAACACCAACACCTCCCCCGCGGCCCCCCGGCCGGCAGCCGGGCGCAGCGCGGCATGCCATGTGAACGGCGCCGCAAAACCCCGCACAGCCCCGCCCGCGCCTGCACCCGAAGACCCGCAGGAGCGCGGCGCACCGGCCGCGCAATCCGCCGAAGCCGCGCCAACCTCCCCTGCGCCGGAGTCCGCGTCGGGCGGCGCGCCGAAGGGGGTAATCTTTCGCAAGAGCCGCATCCATGACGGCCCGGCCGGGCGGTGACCCGGTAACGCCCTCGCCAATGGCGCCGAACCACCTCTGACGCCCCTGCTGGGGGT
The DNA here is from genome assembly GCA_964564395.1 of uncultured Alkalilacustris sp. Lineage (GTDB taxonomy): Bacteria > Pseudomonadota > Alphaproteobacteria > Rhodobacterales > Rhodobacteraceae > Alkalilacustris. The sequence continues at coordinate 3,977 of CAZMBT010000127.1, read as the reverse complement.
GAGTGCACCGGCGGGGCGATCAGAGCCGACATCCCGACAAGGTTTCAGGTCAGGACACCGCAGCGTCCTCGGCCACAACGCAGCCCAGCGCGGCGTCGAGCACCTCGAGCCCCGCCCCATGCGCCTGCGCCCCCTCGGACAGCACCCGGCGCCAGCCGCGCGCGCCCGGCTGCCCGGCAAACAACCCCGACATATGACGGGTGACCGCGTGCAGCCGCCCGCCCTGCGCCAGATGACGCGCGATATAAGGCTTCATCCGCGCGACGATGGCGGCCCGTTCGGCAACCGGCGCAGGATCGCCGAACACATCGCGGTCGGCGCGCGCGAGCACGTCATAGGGCGTGTGGTAGGCGGCGCGCCCCACCATGACCCCGTCCAGCCCCGCTGCCAGGAACTGCCGCGCCTCATCCAGCGTCGTAACGCCGCCATTGATCGCGATCTGCAACTGCGGAAACTGCCGCTTCATCTGCACGACCAGCGCAGGATCGAGCGGCGGAATATCGCGATTCTCCTTCGGGCTGAGCCCCTGCAGCCACGCCTTGCGCGCATGGATCACGAAATGCCGCACACCCGCGCGCGCCACGGTGTCCAGAAATCCGGGCAGTACGACTTGCGGGTCCTGCTCATCGACGCCGATCCGGCATTTCACCGTCACCCGCAGATCGGGCGCCGCCGCCGCAATGGCCGCGGCGCATTCGGCGACGCGCTTCGGATCCCGCATCAGGACCGCCCCGAAGCACCCCGAACGCACCCGATCCGACGGGCAGCCGACATTGAGATTGACCTCCTGAAACCCCTCCTCGGTGCAGATCCGGGCCGCCATGCCCAGCTCGGCCGGATCGGAGCCGCCGAGCTGCACGGTCAACGGGTGCTCGCACGGCTCATGCGCCAGCAGATGCCGCGCCCCGCCGCGCACCAACGCGGGCGCGGTGATCATTTCGGTGTAGAGATGCGTATGCCGGCTGATCATCCGATGAAAGACGCGGCAATGCCGATCGGTCCAATCCATCATCGGGGCCACGGACAGCGGCTGTGCCGGAGAACTGAGGGGCTTGCTGGACATCGTCTTCTGTGCGCCGATCCGACTCTTCAGCCCCCGCGCAGCGGGCGCCGCATCCGTGAACACCTGCAGGCGCGACCCGACGGCCCTGACGCCCGGCATTCCTTTAGCATCGGCATCGACGCGCCGAAAGCCCGGGCCATGCGCGAGGGGCAACGTCGGGCGCGGATCGCATCTGGGTGTTGCCGACCTGGCGACAGCCCCGCAGCGCTCAGCGCTTTTCGCGTGTGACGTCGCGCAGGTGCCGTTGCGTCATGCGCGCCTGTTGCGGCGAAACCCCCATGATGCGACCGACCAGTGCCGGATCCGCTTCGATCAGATCGCCGAGCACCGAGATCCCCTGCCCCTTGAACTGGCGCAATTGCACCGGGGTGAAACTGCCACCCGGAAACCGCTCCAGCGGCAGGGACACCGATTCCCCCGCAACCCCCTCGATCTTCAGAAAGGTCTCGGCCCAGACCGTGGTGGCCGGCATGCTGACCCCCAGCGACAGCCCCAGCAACACTGCATTCCGAAACTTGCCAGCCATGATCCCTCCCCCCGGCGGGCGCCCGCGCCGCCCGCAATGTCCCGTTTCCGAAGCGGCAGCATACCCGCCGCCCCGGCCCGGTCAAGCACCCGGCCCCGGCCCGTCCGGTCCGTGCAGGGTTCGTATCGATCCAGGGACCTGCAGGGCATGCAAACCCCACGGGCTGCAGGCCACGCGACGCGTGCGGCGTCAGACAGGACCGCCGATCTGATCGGGAAATCTGGAGCGGGCGATGGGATTCGAACCCACGACCCCAACCTTGGCAAGGTTGTGCTCTACCCCTGAGCTACACCCGCTCCGTTGATGCTGATGCTCTACAAAGTCGCGCTGGCGGCTGCAAGGGCAAATTTCGCCATGGCGGCGATTGCGTCGGCAAGCTCATCCAGGGTCCAGCTCGACCAGAAGATCCTTCGCCTCGATCTGCGCGCCCGGCGTCGCGTGGACGGCGGTGACCGTGCCGGCGTGCTCGGCATGCAGCCCGGTTTCCATCTTCATCGCCTCGATGGTGAGCAGCAGATCGCCGGGGCGCACCGACTGGCCCGCCCGCACCGAGACGCTGGACACCACGCCGGGCATCGGCGCGCCGACATGGCCGGGGTTGCCCTCCTCGGCGCGCGGATTGTGGCGGGCCTGCGCGCTCAGCTTGCGGTCGGGCACGCGCACCTCGCGCGGTTGGCCGTTGAGCTCGAAAAAGACCTTCACATCCCCTTCGTCATTGGGCTCGCTCACGGTCTGCATGCGGATTTCCAGCGTCTTGCCGGGGTCGATCTCGACACTGATTTCCTCACCCGGTTCCATGCCATAGAAGAAATTGCGCGTGGGCAGGGTACGCACCGGCCCGTAGATGCGGTGCCGGCCCATATAGTCGAGAAAGACCTTGGGATACATCAGATAGCCGTTGAGGTCCTCGTCATCGATGTCGAAGCCCTCGAGTTCCTCGCTCAGCTGCCGGCGCGTCGCGTCGATATCCACCGGTGCGAGATGGCTTCCGGGGCGCGCGGTGTCGGGGGCCTCGTCCTTCAGCGCCTTGCGGGTGATGCCCTCGGGAAAACCGCCCGGCGGCTGGCCGAGATTGCCGCGCAGCATGTCGAGCACCGAGTCGGGGAAGCTGACCTCGACATCCGGGTCTTCGACCTCGGCGCGCGTCAGCCCCTGCGACACCATCATCAGCGCCATGTCGCCCACCACCTTCGATGACGGCGTGACCTTCACGATGTCGCCGAAGATCGCGTTCGCGTCGGCATAGGCGCGCGCGACCTCGGGCCAGCGGCCCTCCAGCCCCATGGAGCGGGCCTGCGCCTTGAGGTTGGTGAACTGCCCTCCCGGCATCTCATGCAGATAGACCTCGGAGGACGGCGCCTGCTGGCCGGTTTCGAACGCGGCGTAATGGGCCCGCACCTGTTCCCAATAATCCGAGATCGCCCGGATCGCCGCGATGTCGAGCCCGGTCTCGCGCTCGGTGTGTCGCAGCGCCTCGACAATGGAGCCGAGCGTGGGCTGCGAGGTGTTGCCGGAGAACGCATCCATCGCCGCGTCGGCCGCATCGACCCCGGCCTCGGCGGCGGCGAGGATCGTCGCCCCGCCCAGCCCGCTGGTGTCATGGGTGTGGAAATGGATCGGCAGCCCGACCTCGTCCTTGAGCGCGCGGATCAGGATGCGCGCGGCCGCAGGCTTGAGCAGCCCCGCCATGTCCTTCAGGCCCAGCACATGCGCGCCGGCATCGCGCAACGCCTTGCCCATCTTCACGTAGTAGTCGAGGTCGTATTTCGCCCGGTCCGGGTCGAGGATATCGCCGGTATAACAGATGCTGGCTTCGCACAGCTTGCCCGACTCGCGCACCGCATCCATCGCCACGCGCATGTTCTCGACCCAGTTCAGGCTGTCGAAGACGCGAAAGACGTCGATGCCCGTTTCGGCGGCCTGCGCCACGAAGAAGCGCACGACATTGTCGGGATAGTTCGTGTAGCCCACCCCGTTCGAAGCGCGCAGCAGCATCTGCGTCATCACGTTGGGCAGCGCCGCGCGAATGTCGCGCAGCCGCTGCCAGGGGCATTCCTGCAAGAACCGGTAGGCGACATCGAAGGTCGCCCCGCCCCAGCATTCGACCGAGAAAAGCTGCGGCATGTTCGCGGCGTAGCTGGGCGTGACACGTACCATGTCGATGGATCGCATGCGCGTCGCCAGCAGGGATTGATGCGCATCACGCATGGTCGTGTCGGTGATCAGCAGTCGCTGCTGCGCCGCCATCCAGTCGGCGACGGCCTGCGGGCCTTCACGTTCCAGCAGGGTGCGGGTGCCCTCGGCGGGTTCGGCGCGCGGCGCCGGCGGATGCGGGGTGCGCAGATCGGGGCGCGGCAGGGCGGCGCCCGCGGTTTCGGTATGGCCGTT
>CAZMBT010000126.1:0-6416 GCA_964564395.1 uncultured Alkalilacustris sp. | reverse complement strand
GGCTGCCATGCCGGCATGCAGGTCGGCAGCGACGCCGAGTCCCTTGGCCGGATGACCTCGAACTCCGTCGTCACGGCCATCTTCAGCGTCATTGTCGCCGACGCACTGTTTTCGGTGTTCTTCGCACAGGTGGGGCTATGAGCGCACCGCCACCCGATCCCGTCATCGAGCTGCGCGGCATTCGCACGCAGTTCGGCAGGACGGTCGTGCATGACGGACTCGATCTGGACGTGAACCGCGGCGAGGTGCTGGGCGTCGTCGGCGGCTCCGGCACCGGGAAATCGGTGCTCTTGCGCACGATCTGCGGGCTGCTGCGTCCGGCGACGGGCAGTGTGCGGGTCCTGGGCACCGATGTGCTGAAAGCCGATGATGAGACGCGCAACCGGCTGGAGCGCCGATGGGGCGTGATGTTTCAGGATGGCGCGCTGTTCTCGTCGTTGACCGTGCGCGAGAATGTCGAGGTACCGATGCATGGCATTGCCGGCCTCGATGCCGGGACGCGCGCCGCGCTCGCGGATCTCAAGATCTCGATGTCGGGCCTGCCGTGGCGCGCGGGCGACAACTATCCCTCCGAGCTATCGGGCGGCATGCGCAAGCGCGCGGGCCTGGCACGCGCCCTGGCGCTGGACCCCGAGATCGTGTTCCTCGACGAACCGACCGCCGGGCTCGACCCGATCGGCGCCTCCGCTTTCGACACTCTGATCAGCCAGTTGAGCCGATCTCTGGGGCTGACGGTCTTTCTGGTCACGCATGATCTCGATACACTGCATGCGGTATGCGACCGCATCGCGGTCCTTGCCGAGAAGCGCGTGCTCGTCACCGGAACGATGCGCGAGATGCTTGACGTGGATCACCCATGGGTGACCGAATATTTTCACGGCCCCCGGGCACGCGCCGCACGCGATGCGGTCGATCCGGACACGGCGCAAGGCTAGGCGAGTCATGGAAACGCGTGCAAACTATATCCTCGTGGGGGTGTTCACGATCCTGGGTTTTCTCGGGATGCTCGTCTTCTTCATCTGGTTCGCGCGGGTCGAGCTCGACCGGCAGTTTGCCTATTACGACATCCGCTTCAGCTCGGTCTCGGGGCTGAGCCGCGCCTCGGATGTACGCTTCGCCGGCCTGCCGGTGGGGCAGGTCGTCGATGTATCCCTGGCGCCCGAGCGCGACGGCAACGTACTGGTGCGTGTCGAGATCGACGCCGACACGCCGGTGCGCGAGGACAGCGTCGCCACCATCGAAGCGCAGGGTGTTACCGGCGTGTCCTTCGTGTCGATCAGCGCCGGCAGCAGCGACGCGCCGCTGCTGCAGGAAGTGTCCCGCCGTGACTTCCCCGAAATCACGGCGGGCCGCTCGGCGCTACAGAGCCTGACCGAGGATGCGCCCGAGATCCTGGAGGAAGTGCTCAGCGCCATCCGCCAGGTCAACGAAGTGCTCGATGCCGAGAACCTGGACCGGGTGGGCCGCATCCTCGCCAATCTCGAGGAGTCCTCGGAAAGCTTTTCCGTCGCGCTCGAGGATTTCGCGACGGTTTCCGAAAGCGTCTCCAGCGCCGCAGCGGGGCTTTCGGATTTCGCCGACGGGCTGGAGGAAATCACCCTTGCCGGGACGACCACCTTGCGGGCTGCGGATACGACGCTGCTCAATCTCTCGCAGCTTGCGACGCGGGCGCAGGGCACGCTGGAGCAAAGCGACGCGATGATCGCCAGCGCGACCACCACGCTGGACTCGGCGTCGCGCTTTCTGGATGACGACCTGCAGCGGCTTGTGGGCCAGCTCGATGCGACCCTGGCCGAGTTGCGCCAGGACTTCACCACGCTGGCGGGTGAGGCACGCAGCCTGATGAGCGAATACACCGCCACCGGCACCGCCGCCACCGCGCGGTTGAACCAGGCCGAAGCCACCTTGGCGGCCACCGACGAAATGATCGCGCGAGCTACCGCGACGATGGAGACGGTCGATCGGGCCGCAGCGCAGTTTGACGGGCTGATGGCCGGGGAAGGGACGGAACTGGCGCGCGACATGCGCGCGGCGCTGGCCTCGGCCAATGATGCGATCGCCGCGCTCAACACGGTGACCGAGACCGAGCTGCCGGCGCTGATCGCGGATATCAGAACCACGACCGGCGGCGCGCAGGAAGCTTTCGCGCAGTTCGGCGCCTTCACGACGCGCGCAGAGGGCACCTTGCAGGAGGGCGAGGCGGCCCTGTCGCGCGCCGGGCAGACACTCGACACCGCCAATCGCCTGATGGATGAGGACCTGCGTGCGCTGATCAGCGAATACAGCGCCACCGGTGCCGCCGCGACCGCACGGCTGAACGAGGCGCGCGCCACGCTGGTCGCCACCGATGAGATGATCGCGCGCGCCACACAGACGCTGACCAGCGTGGAGCAGACGGCGGGCCGGGTCGATCGGCTTGTGCAGGAGGACGGCACCGCCCTGTTGACCGAAATGCGCACCGCCGTAAGTGGCGCCAATGATGCCATCTCCACCATCGGCGGCATGGCCGAGACGGAGCTGCCCGCCATCCTTTCCGAGATCCGCACCGCGACCGAGGATGCCTCCGGTGTGATCGCGCGCGTCGGCGCGGATCTGAGCGCGGCGAGCGGACGCATCGACGGGCTGGCGGGCGACGCCGAAGCCACGCTGCAGTCGGTAAACACAACCTTCAGCAACGCGAACGAGACGCTCGCGGCGATCAATGGCGCGCTCGAATCCGGAGAACGCACCCTCGCGGCCGCCGAGCGTACCTTCGACGGGGCCGACCAATTCATTCGCGAAGATGTGTCCGCGCTGACCGCGGATCTAAGGGCGACGATGGCGCGACTGGACGAGGCGGTTGGGCGCGTGTCCGACGATGTTCCCGCCGTCACCGCCGAACTGCGCACGGCCGCCGAAACGGCGCGCGCCACCTTCACCGAACTGAGCGAGATCGTCAGCGTGTCGGGCGCGTCGGTCCGCGATTTCGCGACCGCGGGATTGCCGCAATACACGCGCCTCGCCCGCGAGACGCGCGCCCTTATCACCAGCCTCGAGCGGCTGACCCGGCAGATCGAGCGCGAGCCCGCGCGCTTCCTGCTCGACCGCCAGACCCCGGAATTCAGAAGATGAGGTCCCCTATGCTGCGCGCCCTTTTCGCCATCACCTGCGCCGGGTTGCTCGCGGGGTGCGGGACATTGACCGCCCTCGGCGATGCCACGACACCGCTGGATGTCTATGAACTCAACGCCCCGGCGGAGGGGCCTCAGGCGCGTGGCCGGCCTGCGGCGCGTGATCTGATCGTCGAGCAGCCGACGGCGCGCGGTGCACTGGATACCGACCGCATCATGATCCGGCCCAATCCGTTGCAGGCGCAGTATCTGCCCCGCGCACGCTGGGGCGAGACGACCCCATTGATGATGCAGACGCTGCTGGTGCGCAGCATCGAGGACACGAACGCATTTCGCTATGTCGGCCGGCGTCCGCTGGGCGGCGCCGGGGATTTCGCCCTGGTCTCGGATGTGACCGATTTTCATGCCGAGTTGTCGGAGGCGAATGACAGTGTCACGATCCGACTGCGCATGACCGTGCGTCTGGTGCGGGAGGAGGACGCGCGCATCCTCGCAGGGCGCAGTTTCACCGCCGACGCCCGCGTTGAGTCGACCGACACGCTCGATGTCGTTACGGGGTTCGATGCTGCGGTGCAACCTTTGCTTCGCGATGTGACCGAATGGGTGCTGAGCACGCTGTCGATTCCCGCCACATGAAACCGCCCGCGCCCGGTGGACCGGGCGCGGGCGGGACAACCTTCGGAAAGTTGCGCTGGTTCGCGGCGATCGCCTGAATCAGGCGGCCATCTCGTCACTGTCGCGGCGCCCCACAAGGGTATCGTGCAGCGCCTTGACGCTGTCGTTCATACGGTCCTTGGGCACGACGAACTGTACGTCCACGTTGCGCGTCGTCTTCTGCAGCGCGACCGGCTCGATCCCGTTGTCCTCAAGGGCAGACAGCCCGCGCCGCAGCACACCGAGCCCCGACAGATCCGACCCGATCACCGAAACCACCGCGAGATTGCGCGCGGTCAGCGTCGCGGACGGATAGATGCGCTCCAGATCGCGCTCGACCCGGCGTACCGACTTGAGCGGCGCATCGAGGTAATGCGTGATCGTGTTGGCGTTCGACGTCTTGGCCACGATACGCACCTTGTGCCGGGTCAGGACGTCGAGCACAGAGGTGTCGTAGCCCTTCACGCCGACCATGTCCTGCTCGAACAGCTCAAGCGCATAAACACCGAGGCCGGTCACGATTTCGACGCGCGGGCTCTCGGCCTTCTCGTCATCGATCAGCGTGCCGGGATCCTCGGGCTCGAACGCATTGGTCACCCGCAGCGGAATTCCGGCCTGGCGCAGCAGCTTGGCCGCCTTGGGATGGATCGCCTCCATGCCCATGTTCGAAAGCTGGTCGGCGACATCGTAATTCGTGCGCCCGATCTTCCTGACGTTTTCGAGGCCGACGATCTTGGGGTCGGCGGAGGACAGGTGAAACTCCTTGTGGATGATCGCCTCCGCCGCGCCGGTTATCACGGCAATGTTGGAAAAGGTCACCTCGGAATAGCCGCGGTCGAAGCTGCGCATCAGCCCCTCGTCACATTGGGCGTACCCCGTGACGATGGGCATCTCGCTGCTCAGATCGACCCCCTCGAACCCGGCCTTGATGCGCTGTTCGAGGGTGTGGCTCTCCTCGTCGCGCCAGCCGGACAGATCGACGAACCGCGCGTTCACCCCCGCGCGCTGCAAAAGCAGCACTGTCACAAAGGCAGAATGCGCCTCGCCCAGCCCGGACAGCAGTTCACGGATCGTCATCATGTGCTGATCGAGCCGGAAATGGCCGTACGAACACAGGCGCTGCAGGTCGATCAGGCAGGACCGGGCGCCGGCCACGCGCTCGCGCACGAACTGGTCGGCCGCGGTACGATCGGCGGTGTCGTCCAGGATGTCGGCATGGCGCGCGCACATCTCTTCTTCCACCCGGTTGAGCGCATCGGACCATGCCTGATCGTTGTCGGCATTCGAGAACAGCCCGTACACGCCGGGGGTTCCCGACTTCTTGTGCTCAAGCAGCAGGTCGGTGATGCCGCCGAAGGCAGACACGACGAAGATGCGGTTGTAGAGCGCTTCCGCTCTGCGATCGCCGAGGAAGATCGAATCGCGCAGCTCGCGCAGGCGACTCATGGAGGTGCCGCCGATCTTCTCGACAGTGTGCAGCCCTTGATTCGGCTGGGTCATGGAGACATCGCTCCTTACGATTGTTCGGCCGGCGCGTAGGATCCATCGGCCTGATGGACTTCGGTGCCGGTGACCGGGGGATTGAAGCAGCAGGCAAGCACAAGCTCCTCATCGGCACGGACCGTGTGCTTGTCGTGCTGATCGAGGGCGTACATGACGCCGGGACGGATTTCATGGGTCTCGCCGGTGGCGAGGTCCGTGATCGCCCCCTTGCCCGAGATGCAATAGACGCTCTCGAAGTGATGCTTGTAGTGGAAGGTGTGTTCCGAACCGGCCTCGAGGACGGTGATGTGGAAGGAAAACCCCATCCCGTCACCGGCCAGCAGCATCCGCACGCTGGTCCAGCGTGCGTCCGACACGGCGCGGTCGGTGGTCTTGAGGGCGTGGAAGTCACGAACGATCATCTGGCTTACTCCGCAGCAATTGGTTTGTTCCCGGCGACTTTCGCCGCAGCAGCGGCCAGAATGTCAAGCCCGCGTTCGAAGTCCTTTGCCGGGATATTCAGCGGCGCCAGCACCTTGACGACCTCGTCATGGGCGCCCGACGTCTCGATGATGAGCCCGTTGCGGAAGCATTCGGCGCAGATCTCGCCGGCCAGATCGCCGCTGCCGACATCAATGCCCTGCATCATGCCACGTCCCTTGAGCGCGCCGGCATCGCGTCCGAGCACCCGCGCGATCGCGGCGAGGCGGTCCTTCAGAACCGCCGCCTTCTCGGCGATCTCACCTTCGAAGGCCGTGTCGGACCAGAACTTCTCAATCGCGACGCGCGCAGTGACGAAGGCATGGGTGTTGCCCCGGAAAGTGCCGTTGTGCTCGGCAGGTTTCCAGATGTCGTATTCCGGCTTGACCAGAAGCGCGGCAAAGGGCAGCCCCATGCCCGACAGGGATTTCGCCTGCGGGATGAGGTCGGGGGAGATGCCGGCCGGCTCGAAGCTGAAATAAGTTCCGGTGCGACCGGTACCAGCCTGGATGTCATCTGCGATCAGCAGGGCGCCATGCTTGCGCGCTATCCTTTCGATGCCCTGCATCCAGGCGTTGGATGCCGCGGTCAGCCCGCCCTCGCCCTGTACGGGCTCGAACAGGAAGGCGGCTGGCGCGTCGATCCCCGAGGAGGGGTTGTCGAGCATCGCCTCGATCAGGGCGAGCGTAT
>CAZMBT010000125.1:0-6516 GCA_964564395.1 uncultured Alkalilacustris sp. | reverse complement strand
CCCCGGCGAGGGACTTCGAGCTGCGTTTGCGAAAGTAGAAGGTGGCGCCGCGGCGTTCGAGATGCGGGCCGGGGGCGCGACGGCGCGGGCGGCGGCGCGCAGTCGATCGGGGGGGCGGATCAGGGGCGCCGGAGGGCGCCTGTGTCACATCATGTGTCACGCCATGTGTCACACCCCCGGCACGGGGCCGGAACGGGCCGGACGAAGGCCCCTCAAGATCCTGATTATGCTGGATTTTCTGGTGCATGTGGCTGGGGTGGCAGGATTCGAACCTGCGGTACACGGTACCAAAAACCGCTGCCTTACCACTTGGCTACACCCCAACGATGGCGGGTGTTTACTCAAGCGGCCGACATGCTGCAAGCCCAAAATCCGGGCTGTGCGACGCAGCCGCAAGGCGTCGGGACCTGCAGATTGCCCGGCGCGACGCCCCGTACCTGCCGGATAACCGACGCACCGCCGCTGCCCGATTACCGCCACACCGCTCAGCGGCCGCGAGCTGCGAAGGCTCGGCTCAGCCGGGCGCCGACGCCAGGCCGTCGAGCGCAGGCGCAAGGACATCCTGCGGCAGGATCACCAGCATCGCGCGCGCCGCGAAGCGCAGCGACACCAGCTCGCCGGTGACCTCATTGGAGGTGCCGGTGATCGAGTCGGGCGCGAAATCGATGCCGTCGATCGGCCAGCGCAGGCCGGTGCTGCGCCCGCTGACCGGGCCCACGGGAAACAGCGACACCCGCGTTCCGACCGGCAATGCGAGATCGAGTGCGCGCGGTGCCAGAAAGCAGATGTCCTCCCCGCTCAGGAGCAGGCAGCGCCGGTCGCGATGCCGGGCGAGCGTGTTGAAGGCGCCCAGCGTATGATCGAGCCGGCTGCCGACAAAACCCAGCGCCAGAACGAAGGGCGCGCGGATGCTGCGCAGCGCCTTGTCGAAATCCGTCGTCTCCTGCTCGGGGATGCGGTGCAACCGCGCCGGATCGAGACGCGCGCATGTCGCGGCGTCCACCGAATCGAAATCCCCGATCACGGCCTCGGGCACGTGCCCCAGCGCCAGCGCACGCGCCGCACCGCCATCGGCCGCCACCAGCCGCGGCGCAGCGCCAAGCGCAAGGCACAGCTGCGCGCTCTCCAGCGTGCCGCCGCCGATCAGCGTCACGGGGTCTCGGGATTCGACAAGCGGGTCACTCATGACGATACTAGATGTCAATTAAGGCGCGGGATGGCAATCGCGGCCACATTTGCTCCACCAAATCACCCCGCTGCGATCACGGAAAGGCGCCGAACTGACGTAGAGTGGCATCCAGTATAGCTGAGAAAGCGAGCATCCCATGGTCGGTCCGAGTAAAATTCTTACGGTATCTTATGGGACCTTCTCCTGCACGCTGGAGGGGTTCGACGAACCATTCTCGACAATGCAGGCGATCGCGGAATATTTCCGCGATCTCGCCGCCGAAGACCGGTATTTCGGTGCCGAGCCCCCCACCCCCGACGCCGAGATGCTGCACCGCATCGCCGAACGCGAGGTCAAGCGCCGGGTCGAGGCGAAGATCCAGGAAAACGGGATCGTGCTGCGCCCCGAAAGCAGCGCCGATGCGCCCACAGCAGGTACCGAAGCCCCGGATGCCGGTCCGCAAAGCGCGCCGGATGCCGGCGAACGACCGGCCGCTGCGCAGCCCCCGCAGGACGCCGCCGCAACCGGGACCGTCGCTTCCGCGCCGGCGGCGCCGATGCCTGCCGCGCCACCGAAGGCCGATGCCGCCGCGGCCGACAGCGTCGATGAGGCCGGTTTCGAACCCGAATACGACAGCGCCGGCGAAGCCACGGTGGCCGCGAAACTCGCGCGCATCCGCGCGGCCGTGGCGCGGGCCCGCGACGCTGAGGCCGAAACCGCGCCCCCGGCAGCCGAGCTGTCCGCCGGGCCACAGGCGCAGCCCGCCGCCGAGGCACCGCAAACGCCCGCACCTGCCGCGCCCGAGACGCAAGCCGCGGACCAGGACGCCCCCGCTGCTGCCGCGGCACTTGACGACGCCGCGGACGGCCCCGCGAAAACCGAGGACGCGGCAACCGATGCGCCCGAGGCCGACGCCCCGGCCCCGGCCCAAGTTGACGCCACGCAGCCCGAGCCCTCCGCCCCGGCGCAGGCGCACGACGAAATCTCGGAAGCCGCAACCACCGCTGCCACGCAGCCGGAGGAAGCACCGTCCGCCGCCGCCCAGCCTGACGCCGAGGCGCGTCCCGCCGCCGAAGAACAAGCCGCCGGCGAGGAGCAGGCACCCGCGGCCCGCGCTGCGCAGCCTGCACTGCTGCTCCGGGTTCCGCGCGCCAGCACACCTCGCACCCTCGCCGAAGCCGAGGAAGCCGCGATCGCGCATGCCACGTCGGAGACGACCGACGCACACACGGCGCCGCAACCCGACGACGACACGCAAGCCGCCTCGGAACCCGCCGGCGACAAGGCGTCGGAACCCGCCGACGACACGCAAACGGCGTCGCATCCCACCGACGACGCACCCGCCGAGGTCTCGGGCCTCAGCGCCGATACCAGCCTGCAGTTTCCCGATGCAGACGAAATCAGCTCCGAAGAGCCGCAGCGGATCGAGGCCGCGCGGCCCACCGCAGCCGAACCCCTCGCCCCCGCGACATCGGTGGCCGAGGCGCCGGCGCCCGACGACGCGACTGCCGCGCCCGCAACGCCGGAGCCCGGCGCCCCCGCCGCCGCCACGACCACCGTCGATTCCGAAATCGAGCACGCGGCCGACGGGATCACGGAAGACGACACCGCGGCGACCGAGACCCTCGAAAGCGCCCGCCCGGATGGCGGCGCACCCACCTCCGAGCCGCAGGATGTGCGCGCGGCGATCCGCGCGACGCTGGGCATGACGGGGCTGCCCGAGGATCGGGAGGCCGAGCTTGTCGAAGAGCTCGCCGAAGTCGAGGAAGAGGTGCGCGGTCTTCGCAGCCCGTCGCGCGGCTCCACGCATGACACGCTGGGCGAGACCGCGCGCGAGGACTCGGTCGCCCGGCTGATGCGCGAGGCCGACAGCGCCCTCGACGGCGCGGACGCACGCCAGCGTCAGTCGACCATCGCTCATCTGCGCGCCGCGGTCGTGGCCAAGCGCGCCGACGAATCCGCCGGTCAGTCCGACACCGCCGAGGAGTCGGCGGGGCGCGGGCTGCTGAGCAAGTTCCGCGACGACCTCGCGCGCGCCATGCGGCTGCGCTCGCGCAGTGCGCCGCAAACGCAGGGTCAGGACAGCGAAAGCCCCTCGGCGACCGAGCCCGCGCAGCAGGATGTGACGCCGGCCCCGGCCGAAGCCGTGGTGCCGGACCCGGTGCGCGAAACCGCGCCGCCACAAGCCGAGGACCGCCCGACGCCCGCACCGGAGTCGGCCACGCAACCGACCGCCGCCGCGCCTCACCCGGATGGCGGCGCCGCTCCCATTACTCCGACGCATCCCGGCGCGCAGCCGCGCCCGCGCCGGCCGGTGGCCGCGCCGCTGCGCACGCCGCGCCCATCGGCCGAACGGGCCTCGCCGCTGGTGCTGGTGTCCGAACAGCGCGTCGACCAGACCGACGGCGCACAAGGCGCCGCCGCAGCCGACCAGATGGCCACGGCACCGTCACGCAGCATGGCCCGGCAGCCGGTCCGGCCCCGCCGTATCGACCGTGGCAATCTGGCGATCTCGGAGGATGGCGAGGAGGCCGATCTGACAGCTGCCGAAAACGATGAGGCCCGCAATCTGTTCGGCGAAGACGGCGATTTCGTGCACTTTGCCGGGCGCGTCGGCGCCAGCGGCACGACCGAATACATGGAAGCCGCAGCGCTTTACGCCACGCTGGTCGAGGGGCGCGAAAGCTTCACGCGGCCGCAGGCGATGCGCCATCTCAACGATGTGGGCGATCGCAGCATCGGCCGCGAGGACGCGCTGCGCGCCTTCGGACGGCTCCTGCGCGAGGGACGCATCCGCAAGGTCCGCCGCGGTCAGTTCGCCGTTACGGAAAGCGCCCCGCTGATGGAGGAAGCACGCAAGATCGTCCGCTGAATCCTGTGCCAGCGGCGCGCGCGGGGCCGGTGGCGCACGTCACGACCTGTCCGCGCGCCGCGACCCCGAGGACGAATCGCCGCCCGGCCCCCCGCGGCCGTCCTGCGGCGGGGGAACGGCGTTCGGATCCGGTTGCCCCACCCCGCGGAACACGAAACGGAAGGGCAAGGCCCAGGCGATCCCCAGGATGAGGTAGACCGCCAGCTCGACCAGGACGCCGGGGCGGTCGAACAGCGCCACGATATTGACCGCAACGATGATGTAGACCGGCAGCCCGACCACAAGGATCAGAAGCGCGAGGCTGCGGCGCATTCTCCAGGACAGGGCCATCAGGCGGCTTCCTTCAGTTCGAGAACGGGTCCTTGACCAGTATTGTATCGTCGCGTTCCGGCGATGTCGAAAGTAGCGCGACCGGGCAGTCGATCAACTCCTCGATGCGACGCACATACTTGATGGCGGCGGCGGGCAGATCGGCCCAGCTGCGCGCCCCGGCGGTGCTTTCGCGCCAGCCGTCCAGCGTCTCGTAGATCGGCCGAACCCGCGCCTGCTGATCGGCGGCGGTCGGCAGGTGGTCCAGGGTCTGCCCGTCAAGTTCGTAGCCGGTACAGATCTGCAGCTTATCGAACCCGTCCAGCACATCGAGCTTGGTCAGCGCGATGCCCGACACGCCGCCCGTCGCGCAGGTCTGGCGCACCAGCACCGCGTCGAACCAGCCGCAGCGACGCTGGCGGCCGGTGACGGTGCCGAATTCATGGCCGCGTTCGCCCAGGCGCTGGCCATCCGCATCGTCGAGTTCGGTCGGGAACGGCCCTTCGCCCACACGCGTCGTATAGGCCTTCACGATCCCCAGCGTGAAGCCGATGGCGCCGGGGCCGAGGCCGGTCCCCGTCGCCGCGGCGCCAGCCATGGTGTTCGAGGACGTCACGAAGGGATAGGTGCCGAAATCGATATCCAGAAGCGCCCCCTGCGCCCCCTCGAACAGGATCCGCCGCCCGGCGCGGCGCTGCGCCTCCAGCTCCTTCCAGACGGGCCGGGCAAAGGGCAGGATCTTCGGCGCGACCGCGCGCAGGTCCTGCAACAGCCGCGCACGGTCAAGCGGCGGCAGCCCCAGCCCGCTGCGCAGGGCGTCGTGATGTACGCTCAGCCGGTCGATTCGCGCGCGCAGCGTGGCGTCGTCGCCCAGATCGGCCACCCGCACGACCCGCCGGCCCACCTTGTCTTCGTAGGCCGGGCCGATGCCGCGCCCTGTGGTGCCGATGCGCGCCGTCCCGGTCTGGGTCTCGCGGGCGCGGTCGAGCTCGCCATGCACCGGCAGGATGAGCGGTGTGTTCTCGGCGATCATCAGCGTTTGAGGGGAAATGCGCACCCCCTGCCCGGCCAGCCGCTCGATCTCCTCGAGCAGCGCCCACGGGTCGAGCACGACACCATTGCCGATGATGCTCAGCTTGCCGTCGCGCACGATGCCCGAAGGCAGAAGCGACAGCTTGTAGGTAACCCCGTCGATGACCAGGGTGTGCCCCGCATTATGCCCGCCCTGAAAACGCGCGATCACATCCGCACGTTCGGACAGCCAGTCGACGATCTTGCCCTTGCCCTCGTCGCCCCATTGCGCGCCCATGACAACCACATTGGCCATGCCTGCCCCTCCCGGTTCGGTTTCGCCCCCTCTTAACGATCCGGGGGCGGGGCGAAAAGCGCCTTTGCGCGCAGCCAGCCGCGCAACCGGTGGTACGAGGGGTTGCGGGCGCGCCGGCGGGGGCATAGACAGGCCCGCAACTCAAGGAACGGATCCCGGTTCATGGAAAACGTTGTCCTCATCATACATCTCATTCTTGCGCTCGGCCTGGTCGGTGTCGTGCTGATGCAGCGCTCCGAAGGCGGCGGGCTCGGAATCGGCGGCGGGGCCGGTGGCGGCATGTCCGGCCGGCCGGCGCTGTCCGCGCTCGGCAAGGTGACATGGGGGCTGGCTGTCGCATTCATCATCACGTCGCTGACCCTGACCATCATCGCCGCGCAGAGCACGACCGGCGGCTCGGTGATGGACCGGCTGACCGACGCGCCCACGCGCGACAGCCCGGCGGCGCCGACGGCCGAAGATCTGCTGCCGCCGGCATCCGACGACGCCCCGCTGGCCCCGCCGCGCGCCGACTGAAGCGCCGCCGCGCCCGTGGCGCCATCCGGCGCGCGGGCGCATATTGGGGCCGTTGCCCGATTTGCCGCAGGATATTGCGGGTCCGTTGCCGGGGTCGTGGAAATGAGCTATAGCTTTGATCCCGTGATGTCGACGAAACGGCGTCCGCACCGCAACCAGAGTGCTTGATCACGGGAGCCGCACGCGCATGGCACGCTATGTCTTCATTACCG
The DNA here is from genome assembly GCA_964564395.1 of uncultured Alkalilacustris sp. Classification (GTDB taxonomy): domain Bacteria; phylum Pseudomonadota; class Alphaproteobacteria; order Rhodobacterales; family Rhodobacteraceae; genus Alkalilacustris. The sequence goes on along the minus strand of CAZMBT010000125.1, from coordinate 112 downwards.
GCGGGGTCGTTTCCAGTCTCGGCAAGGGTCTCGCCTCTGCGGCGCTGGGCGCGCTGCTGCAGGCGCGCGGCTTTTCCGTGCGGCTGCGCAAGCTCGACCCCTATCTCAATGT
>CAZMBT010000124.1:0-6565 GCA_964564395.1 uncultured Alkalilacustris sp. | reverse complement strand
TGACCCAGACCCCGAGCGCGGTCGAAGCCAGACCCGGCATCGCCTCGGTGACGATCCGGAATCCGTTGGGCAGGGTGGTCAGACGGCAGGTCAATCGGCGGTCCTTTCGCGGATGAATGCCTGAATGGCCGCGAGGTCGTCGGGCAGGTGGGTCACGCGCTCGGGCAGATCGAACAGATCGGACATGCGCGGCGGCAGTTGCGGGCGCACTCCGGTCGCCGACTCCACGGCATCGGGAAACTTGGCCGGATGCGCGGTGGCCAGCGTGACCATCGGCGCGCGATCCAGATGCGCCTCGGCGACGGTAACCCCCACGGCGCTGTGCGGACACAGCAGCACGCCCGTCTCCTTCAGCACCCGCGCCATGGTGGCGCCGGTCTGCTCTTCCGACGCCTGACCCGACGCGAAGACCGCGCGCAGCGCCGACAGCGCCCGCGCATCAATCTCGAATCCGCCCGCCTGACCGGCCATCAGCCCGGCAATCGCCGCGCCATCCCGGCCATAAGCATCGAACAGGGCGCGCTCGAAATTCGAGGACACCTGAATGTCCATCGACGGCGACATCGTCGGCATCACGGTCTGCGGCGCGTAGATGCCGCTGCTCAGCGCGCGATGCAGGATATCGTTGCGGTTGGTCGCGACCACAAGCCGGTCGATCGGCAGCCCCATGCGCCGCGCGATGCTGCCGGCATAGATGTCGCCGAAATTGCCCGTCGGCACGGTGAAGGACACGGACCTGTGCGGCGCCCCGAGGCTGGTCGCGGCGGTGACGTAATACACCACCTGCGCCAGCACGCGCGCCCAGTTGATCGAATTCACACCGGCCAGCCGCACCGTATCGCGAAAGGCGAAATCGTTGAACATGTCCTTCACGCGGGCCTGCGCGGCGTCGAAATCGCCGTCAATCGCGATGGCATGGACATTCGAGTCGGCAGGGGTGGTCATCTGCCGGCGCTGGACGTCGCTGATGCGCCCGTCGGGGAACAGGATGAACACATCCACCGAGTCGAGGCCACGAAACGCCTCGATGGCCGCGCTGCCGGTATCGCCCGAGGTCGCGCCGACGATCGTGACGCGCTTGCCCGCGCGTTTGAGGGCCAGCTCGAAAAGCTGACCGATGAGCTGCATCGCGAAATCCTTGAAGGCCAGGGTCGGCCCGTGGAAGAGTTCCTGAACGAAATGATTGGGGCCCAATTGCCGCAGCGGCGCGCGCGCGGGATGGGCGAAACCGGCATAGGCGCGCGCGATCGCCTGCTTCAGTTCGGCGGCCCCGAAACAGTCCCCGATGAAAGGCTGCATCACGGCCAGCGCCACGTCCTCATAGGGGCGCCCCGCGAGCTCGGCGATCCGCGCGGGCGCGAGCACAGGCACTTCGGCAGGCACGTAAAGCCCGCCATCGCGCGCCAGCCCGGCCAGCATCGTCTCCTCGAAGGACAGATGCGGAGCCGCGCCCCTTGTCGATACGTAGTTCATCGGCTCTGCGTCCTCATACCGTCCTGCGCCTCACACGCCAGAGCAGATACCCTGCCATGCACAGCCACACCAGTGCCAGCCCGTACCAGGTGAGCGCATACTCGAAATGGTTGTCGGGAATGTCCTGCGTCCCGACGGGCACCGGGCGCGGGACCGGTACGGACGGATCGAGTGCGGCGGCGACCACCAGCACCGGTTCGGTGCCGAGCGCCTGCGCCATGCCCTCCACATCGCGCGAGAACCAGAGCATCGCCTCCCGGTCGGGGTCGGGGGTGAACAGATCGGCATCCTGTGGCCAGTGCAGATGGCCGGTGACCTCGGCCGCGCCACCCTGACCCACCTCGTCCAGCCGTGCCTCGGCGACAAAGCCGCGATCGACCATGATGCGCCGGCCCTGCGCGGTCTCGAAGGCGGAGACGATGTGAAACCCGGCCCCGGCCCCGCGCTGGCTGGCCATGACGCGCAGCGATTCGTCACTGAAACTGCCGGCCAGCTGCACCGGTCGGTACCGGTCCGCATCGGGCTGAGGCGACGCCGGCAGCGCCTGCGGCGCGTCATGGATGCGCGCCTCGATGCCGGCGATCACATCCTGCTTCCAGTGCATGCGCTGCACCTGCCAGGTGCCGAGTGCGATCAGGATCGCCCCGCCGACCAGCCCCAGAAGCAGCGGAAATACCATGCGTCGCGTCATGCCGGTGCGTTATCCCGAATGCAAGAGGCGCGCGCCGACGGCCCGCGCCCCGCGCCAGCCGACCGCCGCGCGGCCGGCATGGCAATGATGGAGATCAGGCGCCCCAGATATTCACGCCCCACACATAGACCGCGAAGAACAGGAACAACCACACCACATCGACGAAGTGCCAGTACCACGCGGCCGCCTCCAGGCCGACATGCTTGTCGGCGGTGAAATGCCCGGCGCGCACCCGGAACCAGCACACCGCCAGAAACAGCGTGCCGATGATGACATGGATCCCGTGAAACCCCGTCGCCATGAAGAAATTGGCAAAGAACACATCGCCGCCGAAGCTCCAGTCCTGATGGACGATGAGATACCGGTACTCATAGGCCTGAAGCAGGGTGAAGGCGACCCCGAGCAGAACGCCGAGGCCGAGCCCATGCTCCACGTCGCGGCGCGACCAGCCATGCACGAGCGCGTGGTGCGCCCAAGTCACCGCTGCGCCCGAGCAAAGCAGAACCAGCGTGTTGATGAGCGGCAGATCGAAAGCGTTGACCTGGTAGAAGTCGACCGGCGTGTATTCGGTGCCGGCATAGGTATACATCGGATACATGGCGTGCTTGAAAAAGCTCCAGAACCACGCGGCGAAGAACATCACCTCCGACATGATGAACAGGATGAAGCCGTAGCGCAGGCCGAGCCGGATCACCGGCGTGTGCTCCCCGGCTTCGGCCTCGGTGATCATGTCCGCCCACCAGCCGAACATCACGTAAGCCACCGCGGCCGCGCCGATCAGGAAAAGCCACGGCCCGCTGCCATGCATCCACAGCACCGCGCCGAGCAGCATCACGAACCCGCCTACCCCGCCGAGAAAGGGCCAGATGGATGGGGGAAGGATATGATAATCGTGATTCTTTTCATGCGCCATGTTGCGGTCCCTCATTGACTTGTTGCGGCAGGTCGCCGAACCGGCTCCTCCCGATCACCGTCGTGTTATTGCAGCGCCTGCGCATCATCCGTCAAGGCGCTGGCATGCTCCTGCGGCAGGTCGGTGTTATGGAAAGTGTAGGACAGCGTGATCTGGCGCGTGCTGTGCGCGTCGATGTCATCCACGATGTCGGGATCGACATAGAACGTCACCGGCATCTGCACGGTCTCGCCCGGCTGCAGCACCTGCATCTGGAAACAGAAGCAGTCGATCTTCATGAAGTAGCGCCCCGCATCGAAGGGAGCGACATTGTAGCTTGCGGTCCCCGCGACAGGCTCATCCGTGGGGTTGTGCGCCTCATAGAAGGCAAGACCCGTCTCACCGATGCGCACTTCCATGGTGCGCTCCACGGGGCGGAACTCCCACGGCATGTCGCGCTCCTTGGAGGCGTCGAAGCGCACGGTCATCGTGCGGTCCAGCACCTTGTCGCTCTCGAGTTGCGCGGTCCCGGTCGTGCCGCCATATCCGGTCACCCGGCAGAACCAGTCATAGAGCGGCACCGCCGCCCATCCCATCGCCCCCATGACGACCACGACGCCGACCGTCTGCGCCAGTGTCTTCTGCTTTCCGTCCAGCTTCAGCATATGCCTTACTCCGCCTCTTGTGCCGTCTCCGCAAGCGATGGCCTGTAAGTGTGATCGAAGGCCTCAAGATCCCCGCCGCGCTGCACCTTCGCAACCGAAAGACCGAAGACCACCGCGATGAACAGCGCCAGCGCCACGGCCACCCCCGCATTGCGCCCCAGACGCCGCCTGTGCAGTTCATGTTCGCGCCCGATCGCCATCACCACCCCCCGATACCCCAGGGGCGCAACGCCGCCTCGGCCAGCAATGCGAGGAAGTGCGCGAAGAGGTAGTACAGCGACAGTCGGAAGAAGCGCTTCTCGACTCCATACCCGTCGGCTTCGGCCGCCGCTTCGCTGCGCTGGCGGATACGCCAAGCCCCGACAAGGAACAGAAGGTTCAGCGCCACTGCCGTCGCCATGTAGATCGGCCCGCCGATCGACGTGAGCCCGGCCCCGATCGAGACCGGAATCAGTGCCATCGTGTAGATCAGGATGTGCTGGCGCGTTGCCCGTCGGCCATGGGTGACGGTCAGCATCGGCACCTGCGCCTTGCCGTAATCATCGCGCATGAACAGCGCCAGGGCCCAGAAATGCGGCGGCGTCCACATGAAGATGAGGCCGAACATCAGCACCGCCTCGAGACTGACGGTCCCGGTCGCGGCCACCCATCCGATCATCGGCGGAAACGCCCCGGCCGCACCGCCGATCACGATGTTCTGCGGTGTCGAGCGCTTGAGCCAGATCGTGTAGATCACCGCGTAAAAGAAGATCGTGAAGGCCAGAAGGGCTGCCGCAAGCCAGTTCGCGGCCAGCCCCAGCATGATCACCGCGATCCCCGACAGCGCCAGCCCAAGACCCAGCGCCTCGCCCGCCTCGACCCGTCCGGCGGGCACCGGGCGGCCTTGTGTGCGCCGCATCACGCGGTCGATATCGGCGTCCCACCACATGTTCAGCGCACCGGACGCCCCGGCTCCCAGCGCGATGAACAGCACCGAAGCCAGCGCGACCATGGGGTGGGTTGCAACAGGCGCGACCAAAAGCCCCACCAGCGCGGTAAAGACCACCAGCGACATGACCCGCGGCTTGAGCAGCGCGACATAGTCGCCAAAGCCCGGCTCGGCCCCGGCGGCGATCCCCTGCTGATCGGCGCGGATGTCGCTCATGCCCACTCAACCCCCTGGTCGGGATGCGTCGCTGCACGGCGGCCCGTGCAGCACGCATCGCCACCGTCGCTCATTGCGCCTGCGCGTAGCTGACGTCGCGCGGCTTGCCGGCGTACTGCTCGATGGCCCGGTCGAGCCAGGCCTCGTAATCCTCCTGGCTGACGGCTTTCACGGTGATCGGCATATAGGCATGGTTGATGCCGCACAGTTCCGAGCACTGACCGAAATAGATGCCTTCCTCCTCGACCTCGAACCACAACTCCGCGAGGCGCCCCGGAATCCCGTCCTGCTTGACGCCGAAAGCCGGGATCGTCCAGGCGTGGATGACGTCGGCGGCGGTCACCTGCACGACGATGGTCTGATTGACCGGCACGACCATGGCGGTATCGGTGGCCAGCAGATACTCGCTGTCATCATACCCGTGATCGGCCAGCTCATCGCGTTCCAGCATGAAGGACCCGAACTCGAACTCGTGGTCCGGATACTCATAGGTCCAGTACCACTGAAAACCTGTGGTCTTGATGGTGACGTCGGCATCCGGGATTTCCTGCTGCTTGAACAGGATCGGCAGCGAGAAGGCGCCGATGAACACCAGGATCAGGATCGGTACCACCGTCCAGGTGACTTCCAGCGGCGAGTTGTGCGTGAACCGCGCCGGGGTCGGGTTCCTGCGCTGGTTGTAACGCAGGATGACCCAGATCAGCAGCGCCGTCACGAAAATGGTGATGGCCGTGATGATCCACAGCAGCATCGTGTCGAGCCACACGATATCGCGCGCCAGCTCGGTCACGGGGTTCTGAAAGCCGGTCCCGCCCGGCGCGGGCGCACCCATGGTTTCCAATGGGGGCAGTTGATCTTCCGCCTTGGCCGCGGTGGCGAAGAGCGCCGCCATACCAGCGGCCGCCAGACGTGAAAGAGAAGTCGAAAGTCCCATTCCGCTTTTTCCGTTTCTTTTTCCGTTTCTGCCACGGCGCTGCGCGCCGCCCCGCCGGGACCCCGACCGCGCGCCGGGTCTGCCCGTTGTCTCCCCGATGGGAAAAATCATATTACGGTGCCAGCGACAAGCAAAACCGTTGCGGCCGATTGCCGCCATTGATCTGCGTCAAGGACGCCAGGAGCCACCATGACTGATTCGCCTTTCCGGCCATTCGAAGACGCCCTCGATGCCCCTCGCGCCCTTGCGACCCTGCGCGCGGCAACGCAGGGGGCCGAGGATGGCGAGTTGTTCCTCGAGCGCCGGCGCTCCGAATCGCTGGTGCTCGACGACGGACGCATCCGCAATGCCGGCTACGACGCCAGCGAGGGTTTCGGACTGCGCGCCGTCAACGGTGAAGCCGCCGGCTACGCGCATTCCACCGAGATCTCGCAGGCCGCGCTCGACCGTGCCGCCGACACGGCCCGCCTGGCCGTCGGCGCCGGCGGCGGTGTACTGGCCGAGCCGCCGGCCGGGACCAACCGCCGGCTCTACAGCGCCGAGGACCCGCTGACGGGCTCCACCTTCGGCGCCCGGCTCGGCACGCTGCGCGAGATCGACGCCTTCGCCCGTGGCCTCGACAGCCGCGTCGTACAGGTGACCGCCTCGCTGGCGGCATCGCTGCAGGAGGTGGAGATCCTGCGCCCCGAGGGCGTGCACCTGCGCGATATACGGCCGATGACGCGGCTCAACATCTCGGTCATCGTCGAACAGGACGGACGGCGCG
>CAZMBT010000123.1:0-6592 GCA_964564395.1 uncultured Alkalilacustris sp. | reverse complement strand
CCTCTTCCTCGGCGATGTCGTCCTTGTCGCGCTTGCGCAGCGCGATCACCTTGCGGGTGATTGCGGGGTCGTAGCCGCGCCCCTTCAACTCGGCATAGACTTCCTTGATCTGGTCGGCGATCTCCTTCTTTTCCGCCTCCAGATGCTCGATCCGCTCGACGAACTGCCGCAGCTCCGCAGCCCCCACATCGTCCCGGGTCTCACCCATCTCCATCATTGCATGCTCCGCCCGCCAGATTCCGTTTTGTCGCGTCCGCTTGCCGCGCCGCTCGCGCCCGCGCTGCCTAGCCGCACACCGCGCCGGGTTCAAGCGCCTTGCCGCGGCCGCGGCGCTGCTTTACTGCGCGGGCGCAGGCACAACGGAGCAAGGGCATGGACTGGCTGATCTGGAGCGGCGCGGCGGTATCGCTGGCCGGCATTGCGGGGCTGATGTGGTGCGTGTTCAGGGTGATGCGCGCACGCCGGAACATGGAAAGCGACCCCGAGGCGATGCGCGCCGTGATGCAGCGCGCGGTGGTGCAGAACATGATCGCGCTGATGGTGTCGGCGCTGGGACTGATGATGGTGATCGCCGGGATCGTGCTGGGCGGCTGACCCCGATCAGGCGACGCCCAGATCCGCGAAACGCCAGCCATTGCGCAGCATCTCGTCCAGGATCGGCGGCGCGGTCCACAACTCGGGTGCCGCGGCGCGCAACCCCTTCAGCCGCTTGCGCAACCCCACCAGACCCAGCCTGTCAGCCGCATGCATCGGGCCGCCGCGCCAGCGTGGAAAGCCCTGCGCATGCACCGCCACCAGATCGACATCCGATGCCCGCAGCGCCACGCCGTCCTGCAACAGGCGTGCCCCCGCCACCGCAAGCGCGGCATGCACCTGCGCCGCGACGGTGGTGGCATCGGGGGCCGGCGGCTGCGCGTCGGCCAGACCGGCAGCACGGCGCGCCGCGACCAGCAGCGTCGCCATCTCGGCCGCCTCAAGCAGTTGTCCCTGCGCATCGTGATCGTAGAACCCGCGCCCGGCCCGGCGCCCGCTGCGCCCCGCCTCGCGCATCGCCTCGGCGAGCGCGGCACGAAAATCGGCGACCTGCGCCGGCAGCCCGGCCGCGCCGCGCGGCTGTACCGCATCCAGCATGTCGCGCTGCGCGAAGGGGCCGCGCGCGAAGCCATAGGCGACCAGCGCCGCGTCGATGCCCGCCGGGGTAGCCCCGGCGGCGAGCAGCACGCAACAGGCGTGATCCAGCGCATCGGCGAGTCCGCGGGCAATCGATCCACCGCGCACCTGCACCGGCAACCGCCCCGCCGCGTGCAGGAACGACGCCGCCGCGCCGGCCACGTCCTGCGGACCGGCCACCTCCACGAGCCGCGCCGTCGGCCCCGGCCCCGGCACGCTCAGCGCGGCGAGCGTCCGCTCCAGCGCGGACGCCACCTCCTCGGCGGTTTCGGGCGGCGTGGTGAGGCTGGCCAGCGGGGTATTTTCCGGCATCGCCGCCGCCACCCGCGCGAGCAGCTCCTCGGGGGGCGTTTGCGCCTCCGGGTCCGCGGCCTCGAGCACGAAATCGCAATCGCGCAGCACCGCGAAGTCGGTGGCCCCGGACACCAGATCCCAGGCGGCATCGCGCGCCTGGGCGGTCAGGCGGCCAGCCTGCACGGCGCGCTCCTGCACCACCGCCACACGTTCGAGCGCGCGCGCCAGCGCCGCGGAATCCGGGTCCAGCAATGTCACGCGCTGGCCCGCCTCGCTGACCGCCGCCGCGAGCCCGGCCCCTGCGAGACTGCCACCGGCGAGGCAGAACCGCTCGATCCGCGCCCCGGCGGCCTGCGCCGCACGGCGCCCGGCGCCGGCTTCGGCGCGCTGCATATGCGCCAGCCCCGCCGCGGCCGTGCCGGCGGCGCAATCCTCCCGCGCCGTCGCCTCGAAGCTCAGCCCGGCCGCGAAGGGCAGGATCTGCGCCGCCTCGATGCAGTCGATGATCCGCCCCGGCGCCAGCAGATGTGCCGGACGGGACGCCGCGCGCGCCGCGCGGATGGCCTCGGCATAGGCCATCGGCTCCGCCTGTCCCGCCTGCCGGTCGGCGCTGCGCCGCGGCGCGGGCCCATCACGGACGAGCGCGCGCGCGCGTGCCGTCGCCGCCTCGGTGAGTGCAGCGGCGTCGGGCACCACCTGATCGACAAGACCGACCGCCTCGGCACGGGCCGCATCGATGGCCGCCCCGCCAAGCAACATATCGAGCGCGGGCTGCGCGCCGATGACCCGGGGCAGGCGCTGCGTCACCCCGGCGCCCGGCGGCAGATCGCGCCGCACCGCCGTCACGGCGAACCGCGTCCCGGCGTCGCAGATCCGGTGATGCGCCGCCAGCGCAAGCGCGACGCCGTCATCGCGCACCGCCCCCTCGATCGCGGCCACCACCGGGATTTCGAGCTGTTCGAGCGCGTCACACAGCGCCGCCTGCGCGGCTGCGCACGCTGCGGCTTCGCCCCCCGGCTCATGCGCGGCAATGCCGGTTTCGACCCCGTGGCTGAAAACGCCGCCCGCGCCGTCCAGGACCGCCGCCCGGATCGTCGGATCCTCGCGGATGTGAGCGAGCGCCGCCATAAGCCGGTCGCACATCGCGGCATTCAGACGATTGCCCCCCGGCCCCTCAAGGGTCAGGCGAAGAACCCCGGCCTCCTGTCGCCAATGCACCGTCTCGCTCAAGGTCTCGAACCCTCTTGCCGTGCCTGTGCCGTCCTGGCTGCCGCACCGTTCGCCGCGCGCCGCCTCGACGGGCGCTAAAGATCGCCCGGAACCACCTGATCGGGCGGGCGGTGCCCGTCCTGAAAGGTCTTGATATTGAGCAGGACCTTCTCGCCCATCTCCATGCGGCCCTCATGCGTGGCCGACCCCATATGCGGCAACAGCACGACATTGCTGAGCTCGCGCAGGCGCGGATTGATGTCATGCCCGCGCTCGAACACGTCGAGTCCGGCCCCGGCCAGCTCGCCCGCCCGCAGCATCCGGGTGAGCGCGTTCTCGTCGATGACCTCGCCGCGTGAGGTGTTCACGATGACGGCGGACGGCTTCATCAGCCGCAGACGCCGGGCATTCATCAGATGGAAGGTGGCCGGCGTGTGCGGGCAGTTGATGGACAGGATATCGACTCGCGCGACCATCTGGTCGAGGCTTTCCCACCAGGACGCCTCCAGCGGCTCCTCGATTTCCGGGCGCAGCCGGCGGCGATTATGGTAGTGCACCTGCATGCCGAAGGCCTGCGCGCGCCGCGCCACGGCCTGGCCGATCCGGCCCATGCCCAGGATCCCGAGGCGCCGCCCGGCGATACGCCCGCCCAGAAATCCGAGCGGCGACCAGCCCTGCCAGGTGCCGGCCTGCATCGCGGCGAGGCCCTCGGGGATGCGCCGCGTCACCGCCAGGATCAGCGCCATCGCCATGTCGGCGGTGTCATCGGTCACCACGCCGGGCGTATTGGACACAAGTATGCCGCGCTGGCGGGCCGAGGCCACATCGATGTGATCGACCCCGGCGCCGAAATTGGCGATCAGCTTCAGCCGCTCTCCGGCCTGTCCCAGCAGCCCCGCATCGATCTGGTCGGTAATGGTGGGGACCAGCACATCGGCGCGCTGCATCGCGGCGGCCAGCTCGTCGCGCGTCATCGCGGCGTCGGTTTCACGCAGCTCGACATCGAACAGCTCCTTCAGGCGGATTTCGACCGCCTCGGGCAGGCGTCGCGTCACGACAACACTCAGACGCTGTGCGGGCATGCGGCGGCTCCTTCGCGCTTTGCTTTCCGGTCAAGTGCTGGCAAGGTGGCGCAAAGCGCAAGCGCGCACAAGCGGGTTGCGCAAACAACATGGCAAGCGGCCCCGAGACGGTCGCCACGAGAGCGGGCAGAAGCAATGCGCAACAAGGCAGCTGCGGCGCTGGCCTTCCTGGTCGGCGCGCTGATGGTCAGCCAGGCGATCGCGGCCGAGCGCGGTCCGGTGACCGACCTGCCACTGCCGCGCTATGTCTCGCTCAAGGCAGTGGAGGGCAACGCGCGGCGCGGGCCGGGCATGGATTATCGGGTGGACTGGGTATTCCGGCATCGGGGCATGCCGCTTCGCGTGACCGCCGAGCACGGCCACTGGCGCCGGATCGAGGGCAGCGACGGCGTGGGCGGCTGGATGCATTACGCGCTGCTGTCGGGGGTGCGCACGGTGCGCGTCGAGGAGGCGATGACGCCGCTTTTCCTGCAGGCCGATGAGCGCGCACCCCTCGTCGCCTATCTGGAGAAGGGCGCGATCGCGCGGCTCATGCAGTGTTCGGAAACCTGGTGCCGGCTCAACGCGCAGGGCACGCGCGGCTGGGCCCGGCGCGCGGCGCTGTGGGGCGTGGATGCGCAGGAAACCTTCGACTGACCGGGCAAGCCTTCGCCCGCGGCCGCCTTCGAGGCGCCGGGTGTTGTCACCCCGGCGCAACCGGCGTCCGATGCGCGGCGCAGACGGGGCAGTCGGGCCGCGGCCGCAGGGTGATGAGCCTGGTCTGCACGCTCAGCGCGTCGTGGATCAGCAGGCGCCCGCGCAGCCCCTCTCCCGCCCCGGTGATCGCCTTGACCGCCTCCATCGCCATCATCGCGCCGATGATACCGGGCAGCGGGGCAACGACGCCCGCCTCGGCACAGGACGGCACAAGCCCGGCATCCGGGCGCTGCGCGAAGACGCATTCATAGCACGGCCCGCCCGATGCCGGATCATACAGGCTGATCTGTCCTTCCCATTGCGTCATCGCCGCAGCGATCAGCGGCACCCCGACCTGCACTGCAGTGCGATTGACCAGATAGCGGGTGTCGAAATTGTCGCTGCCATCGAGCACGAGATCGTAATCGGCGAACAGCTCGGCGGCGATTTCCGGGGTCAGTCTGCGGTGGTAGGGCCGCAACTCGGTGAAGGGGTTGAGGGCCTCGACCGCCGCCTGCGCCGAGAACACCTTGGGCATGCCGATCCGCGAATCGGTGTGGATGACCTGGCGTTGCAGGTTGGCGTTCTCGACCACATCGTCATCGATCACGCCGATCGTGCCGACCCCTGCGGCCGCCAGATACAAGAGCGCGGGCGAGCCCAGCCCGCCGGCCCCGACCACCAGCACGCGCGCCGCCTTCAGACGCTTCTGCCCCGGCCCGCCGATCTCGCGCAGGACGATATGGCGGGCGTAGCGCTCAAGCTCGGCGTCGGCGAAAGCGGCGCTGCCCGCGGTATCCTGCTGCGCCGCGCCGTCGCCCTGTGCGCGCGCGACGACGCTGCGCATGCGCACGCAGTTGCCGAAGGCCGGTGCCATAGGCGCCGACCAGCCCCGCAGCAACGCCCAGGATCAGCCATGGCTCGGCCGAACCGCCGGTGGCATGGCGCAGCTCGGCCCCCTCGGGCAGCGTCATCTGCACCGCCAGCACCGCGACATAGAGCACCGCCAGCATCCCCAGCCGGGCGCGCACGGGCGCCCCCATCGCCCAGCCGATGCCCCAAAGAACCGCCGCCATGAAAAACACTGTCAGCATGCCGTGTCCTAATCGCGCCCCGTCGAGCCGAAACCGCCCGACCCGCGCGCGCTGTCGGAAATATCCGTCACGGGGACGATGCGCGCCTGCTGCGCCGGCGCGACCACCATCTGCGCGATACGCGCCCCATGCGTGACGGTGAAGGCCTGTGCCCCGAGATTGACCAGCAGCACCCCGACCGGCCCGCGATAATCGCTGTCGATGGTGCCCGGCGCATTCGCCACCGTGATGCCGTGATGCAGGGCAAGGCCCGAGCGCGGCCGTATCTGCACCTCCAGCCCGGCCGGGATCTCGAAGCGCAGCCCGGTCGGGATGAGCGCGCGCTGCATCGGTGCCAGCGTCACGCCGGTCTCGCGACGCTCCGGCGGCAGGTTGGCGCGCAAATCCGCCCCCGCCGCGCCGGCGCTGGCATAGGCCGGCAGCGCCACCGCGACGTCGGCCGCCGCGTCGCGCTGCATCCGCAGCACCGGCGCGGCGGCTGCGCCCTGCCCGTCCGCGCCCGTCATCCCGCCGCTCCGGGCCCGTCGGGCGCCAGCGCGGCCGCGATGCGCGCGGCAAGCCGTTGCGCCACCTGCGCCTTGGTCATGCGCGGCCAGGGCTCGGCGTCCCCCGCATCGATCAGGATGACGCTGTTGTCATCCCCGCCCATTGCGCCGCCTTCCAGCGACACGTCATTGGCCAGAATCCAGTCGCAGCCCTTGCGGGTGCGCTTGGCGCGGGCGTGCTCGACCACATTCTCGGTTTCCGCGGCAAACCCGATGACGAGCGCGGGGCGCTGCGCGCTCTGCCGGCTGATCGCGGCCAGGATGTCGGGGTTCTCGGCAAAATCCAGCGCGGGGGCGCCGCCGGGGCCCTTCTTCATCTTCTGCGCGCCGGCATTGGCGACATGCCAGTCCGCCACCGCTGCGGCGCACACGACCAGATCGGCCGGCAACGCACCCTGCACGGCCGCCAGCATCTCGCGGGCGGTTTCGACGGGGACGACATCGACCCCCTCGGGCGGCGGCACGCGCGCCGGACCGGTCACGAAGGTCACGCGCGCGCCCAGATCGCGCAGCGCCGCCGCGA
>CAZMBT010000122.1:0-6665 GCA_964564395.1 uncultured Alkalilacustris sp. | reverse complement strand
CCTGCGCCGCGTCGAGCCGGCGCCAGAGATCCTCGTTCTTGACGGGCTTCTTCGTGGAGGTCTTCCAGCCATTGCGCTTCCAGCCATGGATCCACTCCGTCACCCCCGAACGCACATAGGCGCTGTCGGTGACGATGGTGATGGTCGAGGGGCGCGTGAGGCTCTCGAGCGCCATGATCGCGGCCATCAGTTCCATCCGGTTGTTTGTCGTTGCGGCCTCGCCGCCGGAAAGCTCGCGCTCGCGCAGGATCTCGTGACCTTCCCGCGCCTGCAACAGCGCGCCCCAGCCGCCGGGGCCAGGGTTGCCGCTGCACGCCCCATCGGTGAAGGCGAAAAGCTCAGCCATAGTAAAGCCCGAGCACGAGACAAGGCACCGCAACAGCCGTCAGCACCAGCCGAAGCGCCATCCACCAGCCGGGTGCGTAACGGCGCATCCAGAAGAAGGCGTCGAGCAGCAGGATGCCGAGATAGCCGCCGATCAACGTGCGCAGACCCTGTTGCGGCGTCTCGCCCAGAAACAGCAGGACCCAGAGCACTGGCACCACGCTGAGCGCGAAGGAGATGGTGCTGCCCCCGCGCGCGGCGAACCCCCACAGCGCGCCGGACATGAAGCACAGGATGATCACCCCGTAATCCACCAGCAGTTCGGTGCCGGCGAAACGCTGCGCGGTCAGGTTCGTCACCGGCCGCGCCAAAGCTGGCAGCAGCGCCGACAGCGTTCCCCACAGGAACGGCAGCAGCCCGGCCAGCCCGATGATCAGCGCAGCGCGCGGGATGTTCGTCATGCGATGGCCTCGCGCAGGGCGCGGGGCACCTTGAACTCGACCTGCTCGGTCGTGGTTTCCACCAGTTCGCGCGTCAGATCGAACCGCGCGGCGAAGGCATCCGCGACTTCCTCGACCAGCAGTTCGGGGGCCGAGGCCCCGGCTGTCAGCCCGACGGCCCGCGCCCCTTCAAGCGCGCGCCAATCGATATCCGCGGCGCGCTGCACCAGCTGCGCATAGCTGCACCCCGCGGCCCGCCCGACCTCGACCAGGCGTTGCGAGTTGGAGGAATTCGGCGCGCCGATCACCAGAAGCGCGTCGATGCGCGGGGCGATCGCCTTTACCGCGGCCTGCCGATTGGTGGTGGCGTAACAGATATCTTCCTTGTGCGGGCCGATGATGGCCGGAAAGCGCGCGCGCAGGGCTTCGACGATCTCTGCGGTGTCGTCGATCGACAGCGTGGTCTGGGTAATGAAGGCCAGCTTGCCGGGATCGCGCACGTCAAGCCCCGCGACATCCTCGGCCGTTTCGACCAGCAGCACCTCGCCTTCCGGCAGCTGGCCCATCGTGCCTTCGGTTTCCGGGTGACCGGCATGGCCGATCATCACCATCTGCAGGCCGTTCAGGTGGTGGCGCTCGGCCTCGATATGCACCTTGGACACGAGCGGGCAGGTCGCATCCACGTAAAGCATCTTGCGCCGTTCCGCCTCGGCCGGGACCGCCTTGGGCACCCCATGCGCCGAAAAGACCACCGGACGGTCATCCGGACAGTCGTCCAGCTCCTCGACGAAGACGGCACCCTTTTCACGCAGGCTGTCCACGACGTATCGATTGTGCACGATCTCGTGGCGCACATAGACCGGCGCGCCCCATTTCTCCAGCGCCAGCTCGACGATCTTGATGGCGCGGTCCACCCCGGCGCAGAAACCGCGCGGCGCGGCAAGATACAGGGTCAGCGGCGGCTTTTGCGACATGTCCAGGGCTCCCCGAGCCGTAATCCGTGCGGGCTCCCTCGAATTAAGGCCCATCGCCGGCCGCGTCCACCCCCCCAACGGGCGGCGCGGCCGGCCGATGTGGTGTGGGGTCAGCTCTGGCCGGAGGTCGTGCCCTCGCCCTCGGGGCGCGGCTCGCGGGGCGGCCGGCCGATCACTTCGCGCAACTCGTCGAGCTCGATGAAGTTGTCCGCCTGGCGACGCAATTCATCGGCGATCATCGGCGGCTGGCTGCGGATCGTCGAGACGACGGACACGCGCACCCCCTGGCGCTGTATGCTCTCGACCAGCGGCTTGAAATCCCCATCCCCGGAGAACAGAACCATGTGGTCCAGCCGCGGCGCGAGTTCCATCGCATCGATCGCGAGTTCGATGTCCATGTTGCCCTTCACCTTCCGCCGACCCATGCTGTCGGTGTATTCCTTGGCGGGCTTGGTCACCATCGCGTAGCCATTGTAGTGCAGCCAGTCCACCAGCGGCCGGATCGGCGAGTATTCCTCATTGTCCAGCAGGGCGGTGTAGTAGAAGGCGCGCAACAGCTTGCCTCGACGCAAGAACTCCTGACGCAGCAGTTTGTAGTCGATGTCGAATGACAACGCCCGCGATGCCGCGTAGAGATTGGAGCCGTCTATGAACAGCGCCAATCGATCATCCTTGTAAAACATCTCCGTTCCTTTCAAATCAATCCGCCGGCGGTTGCTTCGGTGAGTGGTGTGAGAGGGAATTGGTGCAGACCGCCGAGCACGCGCGAACCTAAAGAAATCCATGAAGCTGGCAAGATATCATAATTGACAATCCCGAGATAAAAGCGCTGGTCGCGCTCGGCGCGAATCTGCCTTCGCAGGCCGGAACCCCGCTGCAAACGCTGCGGGCGGCCCTGTCCGCGTTGCAGGCAGATGATGTGGTTTTGTCTGCCACCAGCCGGGTTTACCGAACACCGTGTTTCCCCGCAGGCGCCGGGCCGGATTACGTGAATGCCGCGGTCAGCATTGTGACAACACGGGATGCGCACGGTCTGCTCGCGCATCTGCATTCCATCGAGGAAAGCTTTGGCCGGGCGCGGGCGCGGCGCTGGGGGATGCGAACTCTCGACCTGGATTTGCTGGCGCTCGGTGATTCGGTGGTGCCGGATGAAGTAACGCAGACCGCATGGCGCGACCTGCCCGCCGAGGAGCAGCCGCGGCGCACGCCCGACCGGCTGATCCTGCCGCATCCGCGCCTTCAGGATCGCGGCTTCGTGCTGATTCCGCTGGCCGATATCGCACCGGACTGGCGCCATCCGCTGACCGGGCAGACGGTTGCGCAGATGCGCGACGCGCTGACGCCTGCGCAAACGGCCGGTATCGTCCCGATCTGACCCGCGCAGGCGCAGTCGGTTCTTGTCAAAACTGCCGCGACCGGTTATCCACAGACGAAGATTTCCCTCGGCGACTGGAGTATCAGCATGGCCCGCGTGACGGTTGAAGATTGCGTTGACAAGGTTCCGAACCGGTTCGACCTTGTCATGCTGGCGGCGCATCGGGCGCGCGAGATATCGTCAGGCTCGCCCCTCACGGTGGAACGCGACAACGACAAGAATCCGGTCGTCGCATTGCGCGAGATCGCCGAAGAGACACAGCTTGTCGATGTGTTGCGCGAGCGCATGATCGAAAGCTACCAGACCCAGATCGAAGTCGATGAGCCGGAGGAAGACGACATGGCCCGCCTGATGGGCGGCGAGGCCGATGCGCCGGCACAGGACGACATGTCCGAGGAGAAGCTGCTTCGCGCCCTCATGGAAGCCCAGCGGCAGGAGTGAGCCGGCGCGCGCGCCGACTCGGGATGCGGACAGCATGATCGACGCTGAAGATCTGATCGCGCTTGTCCGCAATTACAATCCGGGCAGCAATGCGCAGCTGATCCGCGACGCCTACGACTTTGGCCGGCAGATGCATGACGGCCAGACGCGCCATTCCGGCGAGCCCTATTTCACGCATCCGGTCGCGGTGGCCGCCATTCTGACCGAGATGCGGCTCGACGATTCGACCATCGTCACCGCCTTGCTGCACGACACGGTCGAGGACACGCGCGCCACGCATGAGCAGATCGCGTCCCGTTTCGGCGAGGAAATCGCCGAGCTGGTGGACGGCGTCACGAAGCTGACGAATCTGCAGCTTTCATCCTCCGAAGCGAAACAGGCGGAGAATTTCCGCAAGCTGCTCATCGCGATGTCGCGGGACCTGCGCGTGATCCTCGTCAAGCTCGCCGACCGCCTGCACAACATGCGCACGATCAAGTCGATGCGTCCCGACAAGCAGGCGCAAAAGGCGCGCGAGACGATGGAGATCTATGCGCCGCTTGCCGGGCGCATGGGCATGCAGTGGATGCGCGACGAACTCGAGGATCTGGCATTCCGCGTCCTCAACCCCGAGGCGCGCAATTCGATCATCCGGCGCTTTCTGACGCTGCAGCGCGAAGCCGGCGACGTGGTGCACAAGATCACCGCGGACATCCGCACCGAGCTGGAAAAGGCGGATATCGAGGCCGATGTCTATGGCCGTGCAAAGAAGCCCTATTCGGTCTGGCGCAAGATGCGCGAGAAGGAGCTGACCTTCTCGCGGCTGTCCGACATATACGGGTTTCGGGTGATCTGTTCCAACGTGGCCGATTGTTACCGCATCCTGGGCGTGATCCATCAGCGGTGGCGCGCGGTGCCGGGGCGGTTCAAGGATTATATCAGCCAGCCGAAATCCAATGGCTACCGCTCGATTCACACGACGGTGTCGGGCCGCGACGGCAAGCGCGTCGAGGTGCAGATCCGCACCCGTGCCATGCATGAGGTGGCCGAGGCCGGTGTGGCCGCGCACTGGGCGTATCGCGACGGCGAGCGTGCCGCGAACCCGTTCGCCGTCGATCCGGCGAAATGGGTGACCACCCTGACGGAGCGGTTCGACGGCGGTGAGGACCACGACGAATTCCTCGAGCATGTCAAGCTCGAGATGTATGCCGATCAGGTGTTCTGCTTCACGCCCAAGGGCGATGTGGTGCAGCTGCCCCGCGGGGCGACGCCGCTTGACTTCGCTTATGCGATTCACACCCGCATCGGTGACAGCTGTGTCTCGGCGCGCGTCGACGGCATCCGCGTTCCGCTCTGGACCCGGCTGCGAAACGGCCAGAGCGTCGAGATCATCACGGCGGAGGGACAGCGCCCGCAATCGACCTGGATCGACCTCGTGGTAACGGGCCGCGCCAAGGCCGCCATCCGGCGCAGCCTGCGCGAAGAGGATCGCGAACGCTTCATCAAGCTGGGCGCGGAGCTGGCGCGCGTTGCCTTCGAGCATGTCGGGCGCAAGGCGACGGACAAGGCACTGGCGACAGCCGCCAAGCGGTTGGGCCTGTCGGACCGGCGCGAATTGCTGGCGCGGCTGGGCAGTGCCGAGATCACGGCCGGGCAGGTGGTGGAGGTGCTCTATCCCGATCTGGCGGCGTCCGGCCCCGAGGAGGTGGATGCGCGCCGCCCTGTCGTGGGCCTGCCGGACGAACAGTCTTTCCGCCGCGCGCAGTGCTGCCAGCCCGTCCCGGGCGAGCGCATCGTGGGCATCATCTATCGCGGGCGCGGTGTCGTGGCCCATGCCATCGACTGCCCTGCGCTCGTGGAGTTCGAGGAGCAGCCCGAACGGTGGTTCGACCTGCGCTGGCATGACGGTCGCCACTCTGCCGCGCACACGGTCAGCCTCGAGGTGACGATCAGCAACGACGCCGGCGTTCTGGGTCGCATCTGCACCCTGATCGGCGAACAGGGGGCAAACATATCGGATCTGCGATTTGTCGATCGCAAGCCCGACTATTACAAGCTTATCATCGAGGTCGATCTGCGGGACGTGACGCATCTGCACAACACGATGACTGCGCTCGAAGCCGATAGCGATGTGGCCCAGCTCGAGCGGTATCGCGACATGAACCGCAAGCCATGATGCGGCGCGAGGGGTGAGCGCGTGGTGTTCAAGAGACGCAGCAGACGCTCGGCGCGCCAGACCCTGACGGAGCTGGTCTATCCGCGTGGCGGCTGGCGGCGCGCGGCAAGCTATGTGCTGCACCGCCTGCGGCGGCTGCCCGACACGCCCGACCGGATCAGCCGCGGCATTGCGGCGGGGGTGTTCGCGTCTTTCACGCCGCTTTTCGGGCTGCATTTCATACTTGCAGCGCTCGTGGCCGGGGCGATGCGGGGGAATGTCCTGGCGGCGCTTCTGGCGACCTTCTTCGGCAATCCGATAACCTTTCCGGTGATCGTGTCGGTCTCGGTGGAACTGGGCAACTGGATGCTGGGCCAGCCGCCCGGAATGCAACTGCCGCAGATCATGGGTGCAATCGGCGGCACCTGGGCCGAGCTGTGGTCAAACACCGTCGCGCTGCTGACCGGCGAGCCCCGGCGCTGGGATCGAACGGCATTGTTCTTTCATCGTGTCTTTCTGCCCTATCTCGTCGGCGGGTTGCTGCCGGGGGCGCTGACCGGGTTGATCGCCTATCATGTCACCCGTCCGTTGATCGTGGCCTATCAGCGCCGGCGCTATCGCAAGCTGCGCGCCCGCTTCGAGAAGGCGCGCGAGGATCAGGCGCGGCTGGAACAAACCGCCGCTGACGCACACGACGACAAGGACATGCCCGCCTGAGCTTCTGCCACGCCCGGGCCGTCGCGGCACGCGCTATCGCGCCGTGCCGGATTTTGCGCGCGCCAGCGTCTGATTCCCTTCGCCCTTGCGCAGTTCGAACCGGCCCGTCTTGGCCACCAGATCACTGAGCTTGGCGCTGCCATAGGTGCGGCTGTCGAAATCCGGGTTGGCCGCGATGATGAACTGGCCGATCTGACCCAGAGAGTACCAGTCCTCATCCTCGCCGATGGCGCGCATCGCAGCCTCGATCAGCGGCACCG
>CAZMBT010000121.1:0-6686 GCA_964564395.1 uncultured Alkalilacustris sp. | reverse complement strand
TGTTTGGCCGCAAATCGACCGAACGGGTGTGACCATGAAGATCACGGGCAAACAGGCGACGCTGCTGATCCTTGCGGTCCTGATGGCGGTCGCGCCGTTCTTTTTCCCGTCGGGCTATTACTTCCGTGTCGGCGGGCTGATCTACGTCAACGGGCTTGCGGTGGTCGGGCTGGTCATCCTGATCGGTTATGCCGGTCAGATCAGCCTGGGCCATGCCGGGTTCGCCGGTATCGGCGCCTATGCCTGCGCGCTCGCGCCGGTGCATCTGGGCCTTCCGCCGGTGCTTGCGATGGTGCTGGGCGCGGTGATCTCGGGGGCGATTGCGCTGATCATCGGCCGGCCCATCCTGAAGCTGCATGGCTATTACCTGGCGGTGGCGACGCTCGGTTTCGGCATTCTGGTGTCGATGGTGCTCAACAATGAATCGCAGTGGACAGGCGGACCGGACGGAATGGCCGTGCCCGATCTGGGGCTGCGCGGCGTTCTGGGCGACCTGGGGTGGCAGCTGACATCGGGGCAGGTGTGGTACGGGTTCTCGGCGCTGGTGCTGTTCGTCGGCGCCTGGTTCGCGCTCAACCTGTTCAACAGCCCGACGGGGCGCGCGTTGCGCGCGCTGCATGGTTCGGAGGTCGCGGCGCGGACGGTCGGGGTGGATGTCCCGCGCATGAAGCTGCATGCCTTTGTGATCTCCGCGGTCTATGCCTCGGTTTCGGGATCGCTGCTGGCGATGATGAACCGGTTCATCACCCCGGACGTGGCCGGGTTCCTGCACTCGGTCGAGATGGTCGTGATGGCCGTCCTGGGCGGTGTCGGGTCGGTTCTGGGGGCGATCTTCGGTGCCGCCCTGTTGACCGCGCTGCCGCAGGCACTGACGGTGTTCCACGAATACGAGCACCTCATGCTCGGCCTGGTGATGGTGCTGGTCATGATCTTCATGCCGGAGGGCCTGCTGCCCAGCCTTCTGCGCCGTTTTCGGGGGAGGGACGAATGACACTGCTCGCTGTCGAGGAGATCGGTATCGATTTTGGCGGCCTGAAGGCGGTCAATGACGTCAGCTTCGGCGTCAAGCCCGGCGAGATCGTTTCGGTGATCGGGCCCAACGGGGCGGGCAAGACGACCCTGTTCAACATGATCTCGGGGATCTATCTGCCGATGCGCGGACGGGTGAAGCTGGACGGCGAGGATGTCACCGGGCAGCTGCCCAACCGTCTGGCCGAGCGCGGGTTGTCGCGCACCTTCCAGAACCTGCAGGTCTTTCAGTCCATGACGGTGCTGGAAAACGCGATGGCCGGGCATCACCTGATCGAGCGTGCCTCGGTCCTGTCCGATCTGCTGGGGCTGCCGGGGTCGCGCAGGCGCAGCGCGGCGACCGAGGCCAGCGCGCGCCGTCTGCTCGACCGCGTGGGGCTCGGGCGTGCCGCGATGCATGAGGCCGCCTCGCTGTCCTATGGCGCGCTCAAGCGGCTGGAGATTGCGCGCGCATTGGCGCTCAACCCGCGCATTCTGCTGCTTGACGAGCCCGCCGCGGGGTGCAACGCGGTGGAGACCGAGGAGATCGACGCGCTGATCGCCGAGATCGCGGCCAGCGGGGTCGCGATCCTGCTTGTCGAGCATGACATGAAGCTGGTGATGAAGATCTCCAACCATATCATCGTGCTCGACCATGGCGAGAAGATCGCGGAGGGGCAGCCCGAGGAGGTCTCGCGCAATCCCAGGGTCATCGAAGCCTATCTGGGCGTCGATGCGGCGGCACAGGAGGGCGCCAATGCTGACGGTTGAGGGGCTGCGCTCGCGCTATGGGCGCATCGAAGTGCTCCATGGCATTGATCTCGAGGTCGCGTCGGGCGAAATCGTCGCCGTGGTCGGCGCCAATGGTGCGGGCAAGACGACATTGCTGCGCTGCCTGTCCGGGGTGCAGCCCGTGTCGGGCGGCAGCATCGTGTTCCGCGGCGAGCCGCTGACCGCGGTTCCGGCACATCGCCGCGTCGCGCGCGGACTGGCGCACGCGCCGGAAGGGCGGCAGATCTTCACCGATCTGACCGTGGAGGAAAATCTCCGCCTCGGGGCTTTTCTTTTTTCCGACGATCAGGTGGACAAGGATATGGCGGATGCATTTGCCATGTTCCCGATCCTGAAGGAAAAGCGCAACCTGTCAGCGGGCGGGTTGTCGGGTGGTCAGCAGCAGATGCTGGCGATGGCGCGGGCCCTGATGGGACGTCCCGCCTGCCTGCTGCTCGATGAACCCAGCATGGGGCTGGCCCCGATACTCGTCGAGCAGATCTTCGAGAAGATCCGGGGCATGAAGGATCTCGGCGTCACCGTGCTTCTGGTCGAGCAGAATGCCTACGCCGCGCTCACGAGTGCCGATCGCGGTTACGTCATGGAGACGGGGCGCGTCACCTTCTCGGGCGCGGCGGCTGAACTGATCGCCGACGAACGTATCCGCGAAGCCTATCTGGGGGTCTGAAGATGGTTGTGAGCATCGAACGCGATGGCGATATCGCCATCGTCACGGTGGACAATCCGCCCGTCAACGCGCTTTCGCAGGCGGTCCGGCAGGGGCTGTGGGACGCGGCCGAGGCGCTGGACGCCGATGCCGATCTGCGCGGCGTCGTGCTGACCTGCGCCGGGCGCACCTTCATCGCCGGGGCCGATGTGCGTGAATTCGGCAAACCGCCGGAGCCGCCGCATCTGCCCGAACTGATCAACCGCATCGAACGGGCCGACAAGCCCTGGGCGGCTGCCATTCACGGCACCGCGCTGGGCGGCGGTTTCGAGGTCGCGCTGGGGTGCCGGCTGCGCTTGGCGGCGCCCGATTCCAAGGTCGGATTGCCGGAGGTCGGTCTGGGGATCGTGCCGGGGGCGGGGGGCACCGTGCGGCTGCCACGTCTGATCGCGGTCGAAGAGGCGATCGCGCCGGTCACCGGCGGCAAGCCTGTGCCGGCACCGGCCGCGCGCGATGCCGGGATGATCGACGCGCTGATCGATGGAGATCTGAGGCGCGGCGCGGTTGCACATCTGCGCAAGGCGTTGGACGGGCCGCTGCCCGCGCCCGTGTCGCAGCGTGCGCCGGTCACGACCCCGGATGCCGAATTCTGGTCCGAACAGGAAAAGGCGGTCGGCAAGCGGGCGCGGGGGCAGAAGTCGCCGCTGCGTGCGCTCGGCTGTCTGCGCAAGGCGGTGGAGGCGGATTTCGCAACCGCGCTGGCGCATGAACGTGCGACGTTTCTCGAATTGCGCGACACCGATCAGGCCCGCGCGCTGCGGCATGTGTTCTTTTCCGAGCGTGCGGCGCCGCGCCCGCCTGAACTGCGCGATGTCGAACCGCGCAAGGTGGCGCGCATCGGTGTGGTCGGGGGCGGCACCATGGGGGCAGGTATTGCGGCGGCGGCGTTGGGTGCGGGGTGGCCCGTCACGCTGGTCGAACGCGACGAGGACGCCGCGCACCGTGCGCATGACGCCGTGGCCGCCCTGTTCGACGCGCAGCTGCGGCGCGGACGGCTCAGCGATGCGGCGCGCGACGAACGGATGCAGCGCGCCAGCTTCGTGACGGGCTATGATGCGCTGGCCGAGGCCGATCTCGTGATCGAGGCGGTGTTCGAGGATATCGAGGTCAAGCGCGCCGTTTTCACTGCGCTCGATGCGGCCTGCAAGCCCGATGCCGTGCTGGCCACCAACACATCCTATCTGGACCCGAACGCGATCGCCGGGGCCACGCAGCGACCCGAGCGGGTGTTGGCGCTGCACTTCTTCAGCCCCGCACATGTGATGAAGCTGCTGGAGATCGTGCCCGCTGCGCAGACCGCGCCCGAGGTGCTGGCGACCGGTTTCGCCGTGGCGCGCAGGCTGGGCAAGGTGCCGGTGCGCGCCGGAATCTGCGACGGATTCATCGGCAACCGGATCCTGAAGGTGATGCGGGCGCAGGCCGAGCGCCTGCTGCTGGCGGGGGCCACGCCGGCGGATATTGACGGTGCGTTGCGCAGTTTCGGCTTTGCCATGGGACCGTTCGAGACGCAGGATCTGGGCGGGCTGGACATCGCCGCGTTTCAGCGCAAGGCCGCACGCAGTCGCGGCGAGGAGGTGTTCGCCCCCGTCGCCGACCGGCTGGTCGCCGAGAACCGTCTGGGCCAGAAGACCGGCGGCGGCTGGTATGACTACGCCGAAGGCGACCGGACCGCGCGCCCGTCGGGCACGGTACAGCGCATCATCGAGGCCGAAGCCGCGCGGGCCGGCCTGCCGTCTCTGGACGGCGACGGTGTGGCGCGCGCGGAGGCGGTTCTCTTCGCCATGGTCGATGAGGGCGCGCGCATCCTTGACGAAGGGATCGCGCAGCGCGCTGCGGACATCGATCTTGTGATGATCCATGGCTACGGTTTCCCGCGCTGGCGTGGCGGCCTGATGCATTGGGCCGAGACGCGCGGTCTGAGCGACATCGTCGAGCGGCTTCGCGCGCTGCAGGCGCGCGATCTTGCCCCGGCGCCCGGGTCGGCGCTCGTGGCGGCGGCGCAGGCGGGCGGTTTCGCCGCGTGACACCGCGCCGCACGCATCGGTGCGGCGGGTGCCCAGAAAATTCTGGTCAGGTGCAGCGGTCGGCCGCTAGACTTCGCATCAGCGTGCCGCGATGTGCCGCGGCGCGCCCGTGACGTGTCATGATTACGGCGGGGTTCGGCCTGTGCCGCACCCACCGAGAGAGGGAGGACATAATGACAATTTCCATCACCCGCATTCTTGCCGGTGCCACGGCGGTATCCGCGCTCGCCGTGGGCGCCGCAATGGCCGACCGCGATGACTGGCCGCGCGACCTGACCGTCGGCACGGCCAGCCAGGGCGGCACCTATTTCGTCTATGGCAATGGCCTCGCCAGCTTCATCGCCGGTGAACTGGACATCAACGCCTCGGGCGAGGTCACCGGCGGGCCGGTGCAGAACGTGACGCTGGTGCAGACGGGCGATCACGACATCGGCCTTGTGACGATGGGGCCGGCGTTCGAGGCGTGGACCGGGGTGAGTGAACTCGCTCCCGGCATGGAGCATACGGAGGTGCGCGCGCTCTTTCCGATGTATCAGACGCCGTTCCAAGTCATCACCCTTGCCGGGTCCGGCATCGAGACGGTGTCCGATCTCGACGGGCGCCGCGTCAGCTCGGGGCCGGCGGGCGGCACGCCCGGAACCTATTGGCCGCGTTTCATGGAAACGCTCGATGTGGACGCGAATGTTTCCTTCGCAGGGGCGTCGGACGCGGCCAACCAGCTGCGCGACGGGCTGATCGACGCCTTTGCCTTCGCCGCCGGTGTTCCCATCGCGGCCTTCTCGCAGCTTTCGGCCGAAGTCGATGTGCGCATGTTCGGCTTCACCGACGAGGAACGCGAGACGATCCTCGAAAACCATCCCTCGGTCGCGCCGCTCACCATTCCGGCGGGCACCTATGCGGGGCATGACTACGATCAGCATACCGTGGCGATGTGGAATTTCGCCATTGCGCATGAAGACATGCCCGAGAGCCTGGCCTACGAGATCACCCGGCTGGTCATGGAAAACAACGACCGCATGATGGAAATCCATTCGGCCGCGCGCGAGACGCTGCCCGAGCATGCGGACAAGAACAGCTTCCTGCCGTTCCATCCGGGCGCCGTGCGCTACTTCGAGGAAGTCGGTATCGACATTCCCGAAGATCTGAGGGGCTGATGCCGCCGGCAAGGCGCTGAAAGCTCGGGTCGGGGTCGTCCGCGGGACCGGGCGGCCCCGTTCGCGTGTCGCGGCGCGGGCGCCGCATCATGGCAGGGGGTAAAGCCATGCAGACTCGGCCGGAGGAACCCAAGGACCCGATGGAAGATTCGATTGCCAAGGGCGTCGATGCCGAGGTCGTCACCTCCAATCAACGTCTGTTCGATGGCTATCGACATCAGGTCATCGCCGCGCTGTGCATCGCCTATACCGCCTTTCATATCGGCGTGATGAACCTCTATCCGCTGGAGACATGGACCTACCGGCTGATCCATGTCGCGGGTGGGCTCGCGCTGGGGTTCCTGTTGTTTTCGGCACATCTGATCACCGACAGCGCGCGGCGCAAGCCGGCGCCGCTGGACCGGCTGGGCGTGGGGCCGGGCGGACGTCGCGCGGTCTACTGGGCGTTGCTGCTGCCCGGCGCGGCGGGCATCGTCTACGCGGCCGGGTGCATGATCGTGATCTGGGCGGCCACCGGCGGTCCGCCCGGGCCTGGAGGGGCGCAGCCGCCGGCCTTCGCGATCCAGAGTTTCGGCCAGCCATTGCTGGCAGGGACGATCTGCGCGCTTTCGGCTTCATGGCTGTTTCGCGACCGTCGCCGCGGACGGGTGGCGGCGGCGGATGCCTTGTTGGCCCTCGCGGCGGTCGCGGTGGCGGCCTATCTCATCTATCACGCGCCGATCCTGCGATTGCGCGCGGGCACGGCAATGGCGCAGCCCGGCGACATGTATGCGGCTTTCGCGGGGGTTCTGCTGATCCTGGAGATGACGCGCCGGCTGACCGGTGTCGCGCTGGTCATCATCGTTTCGGTCTTCATCCTCTACAGCTTCGTCGGCCCCTGGCTGCCCGGCATTCTGGAGCATCGCGGCTATTCGCTGACCCGCTTCTTCACCTATATCTATACCGACCAGGGGGTGCTGGGGCCGACGACGGCGGTGTCCTCGACCTATATCATCCTGTTCA